>CAYNLL010000517.1:0-2663 GCA_964398015.1 uncultured Opitutaceae bacterium
TGCCCGGGGCCCGCACGATCCTCTTCATCGACGAGCTCCACCGCTTCAACAAGACCCAGCAGGACCTGCTGCTCCCCGACGTCGAACAGGGGGTGGTCCGGCTCATCGGCGCGACGACGCACAACCCGGGGTTCTACGTCAACCCGCCGCTGCTGTCGCGCAGCCACCTCTTCCGGCTTGAGCCGCTGTCCACCGAGGACGTGGCCGGCGTCCTGGCCCTCGCCCTTGGGGACGCGGAGAGGGGCCTCGGGGGGCTCGGCGTCACCGCTTCACCCCAGGTACTCGCGGACCTTGCCGTCTTCTGCGACGGGGACCTGCGGCGGGCGCTCAATGCGCTCGAGGTGATCGCGCTGGGCAAGGCAGGGCCCTCTGAGATCATCGGCGACGACCTTGCCGTGTTCGCCCGTGAGCGAAGGATCAGGTACGACGCGGACGAGGACGAGCACTACGACACGATCTCGGCGTTCATCAAGAGCTGCCGTGGGTCCGACCCCGACGCGGCGATGTACTGGCTGGCGAAGATGCTCGCCGGGGGCGAGGACCCGCGGTTTGTCGCGCGCCGCCTTGTCATCCTGGCGAGCGAGGACGTGGGTCTCGCCGACCCGAATGCCCTGGCGCTGGCCGTGGCGGCGCACCATGCCGTGGACTTCGTCGGCTTGCCCGAGGCCGAGCTCACCCTCGCGCACGCGACGCTCTACATCGCCACGGCGCCGAAGAGCAATTCGGCGACACTGGCCCTGGGTGAGGCGAAAAGGGTGCTCGCCGAGTCCCCGGTTCAGTCGGTCCCTGCGCACCTGCGCGACAAGGGCGGGCAGGCGAGCAAGAGGATGGGGCACGGCAAGGGTTATGCGTATTCCCACGACTACCCGGAGGGGATCTCCGGGCAGAGCTACCTGAAGCATCCGCTACGCCTCTACAATCCCCGATCGGCGGGTGCCGAAGCAGCTATTGCGGAGCGACTTAAGCGATGGCGCGCGATGGGGGATGCGCTGGATGCGCGCGAAAGCGACTTGCCGGAGGGTCCGTGATGCATAGGATTTGCCCATGAAACGCATCGTGCTCCTTGCGGTGGCTGGCCTCGCTCTTTGTGGCCTATGCCGCGCGGCGGACCCCGCAGCCGATTCTGAGAAGGAGGGAACCATTGCCGGCACTCCGATCGCCCGCGGCCAGGGCGGCTGGCTCGGGCTGGAGATCAAGGACAACACGTTCGTCATGACCTTCTACAACGCGAAGAAGAAGCCGACGCCGGCGGATGCCTCGTCGGCCGTGTTGTGGTGGCCGGTCCACTACCAGCCCAACCCCGAGCGCACGGAGCTGGTCCCCACGGGCGACCCCGCGGTGCTCTCCTCCTCCTATTCAGTGAGGGCGCCGCACACCTTCGTCCTGCACATCGTCCTCCTGTTCGAAGGCAAACCCGACGCGTCGGAATCGTACGTGATCAATTACAGCGAGTAACGCGCGCGCCGGGGAATTCCGGCCCCGCGTTGACAGCGACAGGCGCCCGGGCGAGTTTGTCGCGATGCCCTCATCGCAGCCCTCCGCCTTCGACTCAGTCGAGTCCGCTGTGGCCGACATCGCGGCCGGCCGGATGGTGATCGTGACCGATGACGAGCGGCGGGAGAACGAGGGAGACCTGATCATGGCCGCGTCGAAGGCCACGGCCGAGGCGATCGGTGTCATGATCCGCCACGGAAGCGGAATCGTCTGCGTCGCGACCACGCCGGGCGTCCTCTCCGGCCTCGGACTCGGGCCCATGGTGGCCAACAACCAGGACGCCCACCGAACGGCCTTTGCCATCAGCGTCGACGCGGCCCAAGGAGTGACGACGGGGATAAGCGCCGCGGACCGCGCGCTCACGGCGCGCATCGTCGGCGACCCGAAGAGCCGCCCGGAGCACCTCGCCCGGCCGGGCCACGTCTTCCCCCTGAGGGCGCGGCCGGGCGGCGTCCTCGAGCGCCCGGGCCACACGGAGGCTGCCGTCGACCTGGCCGTCCTCGCGGGCCTCCACCCGAGCGGCGTCCTCTGCGAGCTCATGAACGACGACGGTACCGTCTCGCGCCTTGGAGAGATCGTGGAATTCAAGCGCAGATTCGGCCTCCGCCTGATCTCGATCGCCGATCTCGTGAAATATCGCGCGAATTCGTATTGCGGATTGCGCGCTCCCGGTTCTCTTCTCGACGTTCCATGAGTGGCCATTCACCCGAACCGGAGACGGTCCTCGCCTCTGACTTCAAGATCGCGATTGCCGCCGCGCGCTTCAACGGGGCGCTTGTGGAGGCCCTTTTGGGCCGCGTCCGCAGGTCGCTTTCCTCGGCCGGCGTGAAGGACGCGGGAGTCACGGTGGCCCGCGTGCCCGGCTCCAACGAGCTGCCCGTCGCGGCGCGCCTGCTGGTCGACCGGCTCAAGCCCGACGCGGTGATCGCGCTCGGGGTGGTGATCCGCGGCGGCACGATCCACTACGAGATCATCTCGACGGCCGCGGCGAACGCCCTTCAGCAGGTCGCGCTCGCCTCAGGGGTGCCGGTGATCAACGGGATCATCGTCGCCGAGAATCCCGCCCAGGCCCGGGCGCGGTGCGCCGGCCGCATCGACCGCGGCGCCGAGTTTGCAAACGCCGCCCTCGAGATGGCGGCGCTCCGAAGGAGCCTGGTACGATGAGCAAG
>CAYNLL010000518.1:0-2641 GCA_964398015.1 uncultured Opitutaceae bacterium
CGCAGGCGCTCGGTGTTCTCGTCCTCCTCGCCCTCCTTCGCCTCGAGCATCCAGGGGTAGATCCGTCCGTATCCCCTGCAGGTCGGGCACCATCCGCGGGACGAGTTGAACGAGAAGTCCTTGGGGTCGAGCTCCGGGAACGACTCCCCGGTCTCGATGTCCGTCCGCGTCGTCGAGAACCAGGAGAGGATCTCGCCCGCGTTCGTCATCAGGAAGCACGCGCCCTTGCCGGCGAGCAGCGCGCGGTCGAGGGCCTGCCCCGGCCGGGGAGCCCCCTTCAGGTCGGCGACGACCGCCTCGATGTCGTGCTCCTTGTACCGGTCGAGCTTCTGAAAGGCGTCGACCCGAGTCAGCCTCCCGTCGGCGCGCATGAGCTCGTAGCCCTGCCGGCCCATCCAGTCCGCTATGGGCTGGTGGTGGCCCTTGCGCCCGCGGATGAGCGGGGCGCAGAGGTAGAGGTGTCGGGCCCGGCGGGCCCGGGGGGCGGCCAGCACGCGGGCGAGGAGCTTCTTTAGCGCGCCGGGGGAGAGGGGCGTCACGGGTCGGTCCGTCTCGGGGTGGTGCTGGGTCCCCAGCCTCGCGTAGAGCAGGCGCAGGTACTGGGCCACCTCGGTGATCGTGGCCACGGTGGACTTGAGCGAGCCGCGCGTCACCCGCTGCTCGATCGCGACCGCGGGCGGGATGCCGGTGAGCCGGTCGAGCGCCGGCCTCGGCAACTGCTCGACGAACTGGCGCGCGTAGGGAGACATCGACTCCATGAACCGGCGCTGGCCCTCCGCGAAGATGATGTCGAACGCCAGGGTCGACTTGCCCGAGCCCGACACCCCGGTGACGACCGTCAGCTGGCGCAGCGGGATGGAGACCGAGAGGTCCCTCAGGTTGTTCTCCCGGGCGCCGACGACTTCGATCGTGTCGGCGACGGCCGGGGCCTCCCGCTTGCCGCCCTCTTCGGCTTCCGGGGCACGTGCGCCGCCGGCCTCGGCGAGCGCGGCCTCCAGGAACGGCGAGGTGGCGACGCCGGCCCTCGCGATGGCCTCTGGGGTCCCCTGCGCGGTGATGCGCCCACCCGCGTCGCCGGCCTCGGGGCCGACCTCGAGGATCCAGTCGGCGGCCTTGAGCACGTCGAGGTTGTGCTCGATGACGACGAGGCTGTGGCCCCGGTCTACGAGCGCGTGGAGCACGCCGAGCAGGCGGCCGACGTCGTGGCGGTGAAGCCCCGTCGTGGGCTCGTCCAGGAGGAGCAGGGCGCCGGCCTCGCTGGGCAGCGTGCCCAGGTAGCGGACGAGTTTCAGGCGCTGCGACTCGCCCCCGCTCAGCGTGTTGAGCGGCTGGCCGAGCGCCAGGTAGCCGAGGCCGACCGCGTCGAGCGACGCGAGGCGGTGGCGGATCTGGGCGTTGTCGGCAAAAAGCCGCATTGCCTCGGTGACGCTCATCGAGAGGATGTCGGCCACGCTCACGCCGTTCCACGCGACGGCGAGCACCTCGGGCTTGAACCGGCGCCCCTCGCAGACGGGGCAGGGCACGTAGACGTCGGAGAGGAACTGCATCTCCACGCGCTCGTAGCCCAGCCCCAGGCAGTGGTCGCAGCGCCCGTCCCCGCTGTTGAACGAGAAGCTCGACGCGGCCATGCCGGCCTCCTGCGCCCCCGGGGTCGCCGCAAACAGCTCGCGGATGAGGTCCCATGCCTCGACGTAGAGGGCGGGGTTGGAGCGCGGCGTCCGCGAGACGGGCCCCTGGTCCACCAGGACCGCCTCGGTGATGAGCTCGGCCCCGCGCAGCGCGGCGAAGGACGCGGGGTCCTCGGCGGGCCTTCCCCTGTGCGCGAGTAACCCCTGGTAGATCACGTTGTCGAGCAGCGTCGACTTGCCCGAGCCGGAGACGCCGCTCAGGCAGACAAAACGCCGGAGGGGGATCCGGACGTCGAGGCCGCGGACGTTGTGCTTGCCCGCCCCGGTGATCTCGAGCACGGGGTCCTCCCCGCCGACCGGCCTGCGCGCCGACGGCCCGGTGATCCTGCGCCTCCCCGAGAAGTAGGCCCCCGTGATGCTGTCGCGGTCGCGGAGCATGGACCCCACCGTCCCCTGGAAGACGACGCTGCCGCCCCGGTCCCCGGGCTCGGGCCCGATCTCGATCACGTGGTCCGCCGCCCGGATCATCGCCTCGTCGTGCTCGACGACGACCACCGAGTTGCCGGCGTCGACAAGCGAGCGGATGATCGTGATCAGCCGGTCGATGTCCCTCGGGTGCAGCCCGACGCTGGGCTCGTCCATCACGAAGAGGGTGTCGACGAGGGAGGTGCCGAGGCAGCTGGTCAGGTTGACGCGCTCCACCTCGCCCCCCGAGAGGGTCCTCGAGGGCCTGTCCGGCGTGAGGTAGCCGAGCCCCACCTCGCGCAGGTAGCCCAGGCGGGTGAGGATCGACTCGAAGGCGAGCTCGGCCTGCCGTCCTCCCGCCTCGGGCCGCGAGTCGCGCACGAGCTCTAGCAGCCGGTCCACCGGCATCCCGTAGAGCTCCGGCAGCGAATGGCCCTTCCACTTCCAGCAGAGCGCCTCGGGCTGGAGGCGCGCCCCGCCGCACGCGGGGCACGGGTTGTAGGAGCGGTAGCGCGAGAGGAAGACGCGCACGTGCATCTTGTAGGTGT
>CAYNLL010000519.1:0-2620 GCA_964398015.1 uncultured Opitutaceae bacterium
GTGAACGAGATGGACGTCGTCACCCAGCGGCAGCCGATGAGCATGGGCTTCTGCCTCGACTGCCACCGCGCGCCGGAGCTGCACGTCCGCGAGAAGGCCGACGTGTTCAACCTGGACTCGGCCACCATCGCACAGGCCCAGGGCATCGACGCCGCCCGCAAATTCGTGCACGACTGGAACATCAAACCCCCGCAAAGCTGCTCGGGCTGCCATCGATGAAGCGCAAGGTCGAACATCCCGAGCCGTCTGAGCGGGCGATGAACGGGCCTCGTTACTGGCGCAGCCTGGACGAGCTGGCCGCTACGCCGGCCTTCAAGGAGGCGCTCGGGCGCGAATTTCCGCAGGGGGCCGACTCCATGAGCGGCGTCGACCGGAGGCAGTTCATGAAGATCATGGCCGCCTCGTTCGCCCTGGGCGGGATCGGCCTGGCGGGGTGCCGCCGGCCCGAGGACCATGTCCTTCCCTTTGGAAAGTCGGTCGAGGGCGCCGTCCCCGGGCTTCCGGTCTACTACGCGACGGCCATGCCGGTGCGCAACTGGGCCATCCCGCTCCTGGCCGAGACCCACCAGGGTAGGCCGACGAAACTGGAGGGAAACCCGACCTACGCGCCGCATGGCGGCGCGAGCTCCCTGCTCGCCCAGGCCTCGATTCTGGACCTGTACGACCCCGACCGGGCGGTCGCGCACCTGCAGGGCGGGAAGCAGCTCGATGGCGCTGGCGTCAAGGCGCTCCTCGAGGGCATCAGCAAGGCCCATGCGGCCGACCGCGGCGCGGGGCTCGCCTTCCTGGCCGACACGTCCTCGTCGCCGACCCGCAGCCGCCTGATGCGCTTCCTGCACGCGCGCTTCCCCAGGTCGACCTGGGCGGAATACGAGCCCGTGACGGACGAGCCACCCGTTTCGGTCGCCCGGAGCCTCTTCGGCCTCAACGTGAAGCCGATCTACCGCTTTGCGAAGGCAAAGCGCATCCTGAGCATCGACTCTGACTTCCTGCAGGCGGAGGCGGGGAGCCTCTACTATGCGAGGGATTTCGCCAAGGGGAGGCGCGTGACGAAGAAGGACGACCCCATGAACCGCCTCTACATGGCGGAGAGCGGGCTCTCGATCACGGGGACGATGGCGGATCACCGCCTGCGGCTGCCCTCGAGCCACATGGTGGCCTTCGCGGCGGCGGTCGCCCTCAAGGTGACGGGCGACGCGTCTTACGCGAGGCTGGCCGAGGGGCTCGACTTCAAGGACAAGGACACCTGGGTTGCCGAATGCGCCGCGGACCTCCTTTCCAGCAAGGGGGAATGCCTTGTGCTCGCCGGTTCGCACCTGCCCGAGGCGGCCCACGCGATCGCCTACGCCCTGAACGAGGCCCTGGGCAACGTCGGGACAACGGTGGAGTTCATCTTCAACACGAACAACCCGATTGTCGGGATCGGCGCGCTCGCCGCGCATATCGCGAAGGGGATGGTCAAGACGCTCGTCATCTTCGGGGGCAACCCGGTCTACAACGCCCCGGCCGAGCTGAACTGGGCCGCGCTCCAGAAGTCGGTCCCGCAGGTGATCCGCCACGGCTACTACGTGGACGAGACGTCGGCCCTGGCCGAGACCCACATTGCGGCGGCCCACTATCTCGAGTCGTGGGGCGACGCCCGGACGATGGACGGGACCGTGGTCCCGGTGCAGCCGATGATCATGCCGCTTTTCGGCGGCCTGACGCAGATCGAGGTGATCGCGGCCTTGGCCGGGCTCCCCGGCACGGATCCGCACAAGCTCGTCTACGACACCATCACGGCAGGCACAGGGCCGAGGGCGGAGGCCGTTTTCCGCAAGTTCCTGCACGACGGGCTCTTGGAACGCAGCGCGTTTCGGCCGCTGCGCGTGCGCTATCTTCCGGCCGGCATGGCCAAGTACACCGGGGGCCCGGTGAGCCTGATGCCGGTGAGCGCCGAGGCGCTCGAGGTTCGCTTTGTCGCGGATGCCAAGGTGGACGACGGGCGCTTCATCAACAACGGCTGGCTCCAGGAATGTCCCGACCCGATCACCAAGATCAGCTGGGACAACGCCATCCTCATCAGCCCCCGGCTCGCCAAGGAGCTGAAGATCGATTCCCCGTCCTCCACCATCCAGGTGGCCCGCAAGGACCTCGCCGACTTCGACAAGGGCCGGGAGAACGCCCACATCGTCGAGCTGACGATCGGCGGCAGGAAGCTGCGCGGCCCGGCGCACATCCAGCCCGGGCTCGCCAACTACACGGTCATCGTGTCCCTGGGCTACGGCCGCAAGAGGACGGGCAGGGTGGGGCGGGGCACGGGCTACGACGCCTATGCGGCGCGCGACTCGCGCGCGCTCCACATCGCGGGGGGGGCGACGATCGCGGTCACCGGCGAGCGGATGTTCCTCGCCGATTCCCAGTGGCACTGGTCGATGGAGGGCCGCGACCTTGTGCGCGAGGGCAACCTCGGCGAGTACCAGGAGAACCCCGGCTTCGTGAAGGAGGTCGGCCTCGAGGCGGAGAGCCCCCAGGCGATCCTGACCCCGAACCTCGCGCAGATGACGCCGGCCGAGAAGGCGACAGAGATCCCGCGCGCCAACTCCCTCTACAAGACCCCGAGCTTTGACGGCGTCCACCA
>CAYNLL010000520.1:0-1035 GCA_964398015.1 uncultured Opitutaceae bacterium
TCATCCCGGTGACGGCGATGGCGGCCTGCTGCGCCTCCCGCTCGCCCCCGACCGAGAAGTCGCGCTGGGCGTTCCAGAATGCGAAGTAGCGGTCGACGGCCGCGTAGTCGCCCGCCAGGGAGAGCCCGATCATCGTGTAGGTGCCGTCCCTCAGCCACGAGTCCCGGTAGAAGAACAGGTCGCCCATGACGTCGCCGGAGGCGAACTGGTGGGACTCGATCGCGTCGATGGAGTACGCGAACATCCGGTCGAGCTTCGCGTCGCCGCTGACGACCGACACCCGGCTGACGGCGTAGTCCGCGTCGTTGTCGGCGAAGCCGCCGAGGCGGGCGACCCAGGCGGCGGCGTAGGGTGCGGTCCCGGGCATGGCCTGGTCCGTGGCGTCGACGCACAGCAGCACCTCCTTCGCGGAGGGGATCTCCTTCACGAGGCCGGCCTTGCCGATGGAGACCGTCGTGCCGGCCGGGCGTGTGGCCAGGACGAGCCGCGGCCCCTGGGTCGTCGCCAGCGTCGCGTTTTCTCCCCTCCAGAGCGTCGTGAAGGCCGCGTAGCCGCCTGCGTCCTGCGCGTCGAAGGCCTGGGTGAACTCGGGGACCTTGAGCCTCGCATTGAGCCTGAAATCCACCGCCGACGAGAAGGCGTAGCGGACGAAGACCGGGCTCAGCTCGGCCGACTTCCTTGAGGAGACCTCGATCACCACCGTGTCGTCATCGGAGGTGAGCCGGATGAACCCGGGTCGCGTGCCCGCGACGCTGTACCGGAGCGTCCGCAGGTCGACCCACGCGCCACCCCGGCGGATCTCGCCGAACACGGAGGTCTCCAGGAAAAGCGGCACATGGCGCATCCTCTTCGGGTCCATGCCCGACCAGACCTCCTTCACCTCCCCGTCGACGCCCGCGCGAAGGAGCATCGTCGGCCCCGTGGCGTACCTGTCGGTGATCGCGTACTCGGGGACCGTGCCGGAGGCGGGCAGGGTGTGCGCGAGCGCCAGGACGGCGGCCGCCAGGAGGAGTCTTTTCATCGCGGGGAATGGGC
>CAYNLL010000520.1:1045-2615 GCA_964398015.1 uncultured Opitutaceae bacterium
TGGGCCGGCGCAGCGGAGCTGCGCGGGTGCGGCCCGCGGGCATTTTCCGGCGGGCGGCAGCGTTTCGCCAGACCGAAATGGCGGGGGCTAGCGCCTGCCGAAGAACGCGGGGCCCCGGCCCGCCCCCCAGTCGAGCCCGCGGCCGCGCAGGAGCGCGCGCTGCAGGAACGACTCGGCGAGGCGCACGGCCCCGACGAGGTCGGCCCCGCGGCCGAGCCACGCGGCGATCGCCGCCGAGAGCACGCACCCGGTGCCATGTGTATTTTGCGTCCTGATACGCACGTTCTCGAACCACAGGACGCCCCCGCCGGGGAGGGCGAGGCAGTCGCGGCAGGGCCCGCTGGAGGCGTGCCCGCCCTTCACCAGGACGGGGCTGCCGACCGCGTCGGCGAGGCTCCGGGCGGCCTTCTCGGCCTGGGCGTGGGAGCCCACGGGGACGCCCGCGAGCGCGGCCGCCTCGGGCCAGTTCGGGGTCACGAGCGAGGCCAGCGGCAGCAGCTCCCTGCGCAGGACGGCGACCCCGTGCCTCGACAGGAAGCGCGTGCCGCTCGTCGAGCAGATGACCGTGTCCACCACGAGGGGGACCGAGGGGTGGCGCGCGAACGCGCGGGCCACCACGCGGACGGCGCCGGGCCCCGGCAAAAGCCCGGTCTTGGCGGCGGCGACGGGGAAGCCGAGCAGCGCCGACCTGACCTGCGCCGCGATCAGGCTGTCGGCGACCGGCTTCCACGCCGAGACATGCTCGGCGTCCTGCGCCGTCACGGCGGTGACCGCCGTGAGCGCGTGGCCGCCGATGGAGCGGATCGTGCGCTGGTCGGCCTGGATGCCAGCGCCCCCGCCGCTGTCGGAGCCCGCGATCGAGAGGATGCAGAGGGGGCCGTTCACCGGGTCCAGGCCGACATGCCTCCGCGCAGGCTCAGGGCGGACCTGAAGCCGTGGCGCTCGCGAAGTATGCGGATGCCGCGCAGGCTGCGCACGCCGTGCGCGCAGTAGACCACGGTCGGCAGGGCGGGGTCGAGCGGCGCGAGGTCGGACGCCGAGCTGCCTTCGAGGCGCCCTAGGGGGACATGGACCGAGGGCTCGATCGCGCCCAGGGCCCGCTCCCACCCCTCGCGCACGTCGAGGAGCTGGGGCGCCCCCGCTGCGCCGAGCGCGCGGCGCAGCTCGTCGGCGTCGATCTCGTCGCGCCCGGCGGGAAGCTCGCACGTCTCGCCGTAGCCCTCGGGAGGAAGCTCCGTGACCCGGGGAAGGGTCGGGTCGGGGCTCAGGTTGAGCACGCAGGAGGTCATCGAGAGCGCGTTCCAGACGAGGAGCCGACCCGAGAGCGGCTCGCCCACCGCGGCCAGCAGCTTGATCGCCTCGCAGGCCTGGGCGGTCCCGATGAGGCCGGTCACGGCGCCCAGGACGCCGGCCTCGGCGCAGTTGGGCACGGTCCCCGGGGCGGGCGGCTCGGGGAAGAGGCAGCGGTAGGTGGGCCCCCCCCTCCAGTTGAACACGCTCACGTGCCCCTCGAACCCCTGGATCGCCCCGTAGACGAAGGGCCGGCCCGCGATGACGCAGGCGTCGTTCA
>CAYNLL010000521.1:0-2607 GCA_964398015.1 uncultured Opitutaceae bacterium
CACGTTGGGACAGGCCCGTCTTCAGGCCGCCGCCGCTCAACGTCAAACCCGCCCGCCACGAGCTCTCCTATTTGGGCACCACCCAGCGCATCGAGCCCTGGGCGCCCTCCATCCGGGGCAGCGAACGGCCAAGGTAGGACGCGATCGACGCGGCCTCGCCATCGAGGAGCCACGGGGGGTTGAGGATCACCACGCCGCTTCCCCGCATGCCCTCGGCCCGGGGGTCGACTGTCAGCTCGACCGCGAGGGCGGCGATGCCGATAGCCTTCACATATTCCAGAAGTCCCTCTGCCATTGCACGTTCCGTAAGCGGGTACCAAACGGCAAAGGTGCCTCCTGGCAGGCGTTTCACCCCTTCGGCCAGAGCCTCTGAGATTTCGGCCCACTCCGTGGCCGACTCAAAGGGCGGGTCGATCAGGACCAGCGCGCGCCGCTCGGGCGGCGGCAGGCAGGCCCGGATGGCCCCGTAGCCATCGGCCAGGTGGACCGAAACGCGACGCTCGCCGGCAAATTCGGCCTGCAGGGCGGCGCACTCGGCGGGGTGCTTCTCCCAGAGGTCGAGCCGGTCCTGGGGCCGGCACATCGCCTTGGCGATGCGGGGCGAGCCGGGATAGAACCGCGGCTCGGCCGTGAGGTTGCCCTGGCCCCTGTCGAAGTCCCTGATGATCCCGAGATAGTCGGCAACCTCAGCCGGAGGGTCCGACCGGTCCCAGAGGCTGCCGATCCCCAGGGGCCATTCGGGATGGCGCTTGCGGGTGTCGCCCTCGGCGGCAAGCGAGAGGTCGTAGCGGCCCCTGCCGGCATGGGTGTCCACGAATACGAAGCCCTTCTCCTTGCGCTGGAGCGCCCTCACCAGGCGCACCAGCAGCGCGTGCTTGAGGACGTCCGCGGCGTTGCCCGCGTGGAAGGAGTGCCTGTAATTCACGCCCTTGGGCTTCTTTCATTGCACCGGCATGCGGCAATCCGATAATCGGCCCGCCATGAAATTAATTAAAGCACTTGCCCCCGCGGGCGCGCTTGTGATCGCCTGCGCGCTTCACGCAGAGTCGTTCGAAGGAAAGGTGACGATGACCCTCACCGCCCCCTCGTCCAGAGAAGGTCCCCAGTCGCTGACCATGAGCATTAAGGACGGGAATATGAGGACCGACATCGCGTCGGCCAAGGGCACCATGAGCGCCATCATGGACATGAAGAACCAGCAGATGATCATCCTGATTCCCCAGATGCAGAAATACATGGTCCAGCCTTTTGGGGGGATGCAGGCCCCCGCCGGCCAGTATGCGGGAGCGGGGGCGCCCCCCTCCTCGGCCTCGAACAACAGCTCGAGCTTCAGGGACACGGGCATCAAGGAGACCATCCTGGGCTATGTCTGCTCCAAGTACACGGTGACGACGCCCAACGAGACCTCCGAAGTCTGGGTCACCGACCAGCTCGGGACCTTCGTGGGCTTCTTTCACGGGGGCGGCCCGGGCCGCCCGCAGCAGGCTCCCCAGGCCTGGGAGTCGGCGCTCAAGGGAAGGGCCTTCTTCCCGATGAGGGTCGTGGCCACGTCGTCGAAGGGGACCACCAAGATGGAGGTGACCGCCGTCGACAAGGAGAGCCTTCCCGACTCCCTGTTCGTCCCGCCCGAGGGGTGGCAGAAGTTCGACATGGCCGGCATGATGGGCGGGATGTCCGGCGGGTTTCCCGGCGCGCGTCCGCCCTCGGGGAACAACTGAGTGGTCGCCTATCCCATCCGCATCGTATCGGACGTGCATTATGCGGAGAGGGCGAGCCGCGTCCACAGGCTGAGCCAGCTGGGACCCTTGCTCGAGGGCGCGGGGACGCTCGTCCTGAACGGCGACACCCTCGACACCCGCCCGGGAAAGAACGACGAACGCACGGCGGAGATGCTGCGCGAGGTGCTCGACTTCTTCGGCTCAAGCGGGACAGCGGTCACGTTCCTCACGGGCAACCACGACCCGGACCTCACGCGCCAGCACTCCCTGGAGCTGGAATCCGGAACCGTCCTCGTCACCCACGGGGACGTCCTCTTTGAGAACATCGTCCCCTGGTCGACCGAGGCGAAGACGATGCGCCTCAAGGTGATCGCCGCCCTGGCGGCGCTCCCTGGCGACGGGAGCACGCGCCTCGAGGGGCGGCTGGACGCATTCCGCTCGGCCGCAGCCTCGATCCGCCAACGCCACCAGTCCGAGAGCGACCCGCTGCGCTATGCCATGCGCCTGGCCGGCGACACGGTGTGGCCGCCGAACCGCCTCCTGGAGATCCTGCGCGCCTGGAGGGAGGCGCCCGGCAGGGCGGACGCCCTCGCGCGGCGCCACAGGCCGAAGGCGCGCTTCGTCGTGATCGGCCACACCCACAAGCCGGGCGTGTGGCGCATGGCCTCCGGGACGGTTGTCGTGAACACGGGGTCGTTCTGCAGGCCCTTCGGCGCGATGGCGGCCGAGATCGCGCCGGGAACGCTCCGCGTCCGGCGCATCGAGGCGAGGAGGGGCGCCTTCCACCCCGGACCCGACGTCGCCGAATTCCCCCTGTCATGAGCATGGAATTCGGATGGTGGGTGCGCGACCCCGAGCAGGGGAAGTTCCAGGTCAAGGCGATCGTGCA
>CAYNLL010000522.1:0-2595 GCA_964398015.1 uncultured Opitutaceae bacterium
CGCTCCTGTTCGACACGAACACCAGGTAGTTGCTCCCGTCGTTGGCGATGTAGGGCAGCGTGTCCAGGTAGCGCGCGCCCTGGGTGAGGCGGGAGATGCCGCCCGCGGAGTCGTCGGCCCGCTTCAGGAAGAGGTTCGAGAAGTAGTTCCCGTGCTCGTCGTGCTCCGTGAGCCCGAAGATTACGTTCTGCCCGTCGGGCGACACGCAGAACGAATTGATCGAGTCGGTGCGCGTCTCCGCCGTCTCCTTGAGGTCCTGGCGGCCGAAGCTCGTGACGGGCTTCAGGTTGACGATGATCTCGGCCGAGTCGCGCGTGCTCAGGACGGAGAGCGCGTCGGTCTTCACCACCTTCATCGCGACGCCCGTCGGCTCCATCACCAGCGTCGGGCTCAGCAGGTGGGTCGTGATCTCGACGATGGGGTCCAGCGTGAGGGCGACCTTGGTGGAGCTCGGGAAATCGAGCGCCACCTGGGCGTCCTTGTATTTCGCGGGGATGCCGACGGAGAGCTTGAACACGGGCCACGGCTCCGACTTGTCCCGCCGCTCGAAGGTGATCGGCAGCTTCATCGGGGTGGTGCCGTCGACCAGCTTGCCGTCGACGGACACGAGCGCGTTGAGCTCCGCCCCGTCGCTGTTCGCCGCCGTCACGGTGTAGAACCTGTAGTCCCTGAGGAGCGCGAGCTCGACCTTGGGCACCGCCTCCACCGAGGGGTCGATCCGGATCGTCTCCGTCTGGTAGTTCGGCTTGGTGAGGGTCAGGGCCTGGCTCCTCCACGGGCTGGCCTTCGAGTCGCGCGAGTACACCACCTTCAGCCCCGCGAGGGGCGTGGCGCCGACCGCGTTCCCGTCGATCGCGACCGCCGCCTTGTCGGGGACGGAGGTGACGCTGATCGTCTTGGCGATCGTCGTCGGCTCGAGGCTCGCGGCGATCTGCGTCTGGTTCGCGCCCGGCGTGTACTCGACCGACTCGGGGAAGTAGCCGTCCAGCCGGAACTCCACGGGCACCGCGTTCTTTGCATCGTCGAGCTGCAGCTGCGTCGGCGTGGTGCCGATCAGCTTTCCGCCGACATAGGCCTGAGCCCCCGGCGGCGTGGAGGTGACCGAAACGGTGGTGGCGCACCCCACAAGCGCGAGCGCCGCGGCCGCCCCGAGGCCCCAAAACACGAAGCTGCGACTCATCCGACCCAGGTCCACGCAGTTGGGAAACATCATGAGCGAAGTTGGTTGTGGGGCAATTTGCTGCGGGAAGGGCCGCCGACGCAAGGCCGATGTAGCGGGTCACCGGGGGCCGCCCCCCGGCGGCTTGGATTGACGGGGGGGTCGGCCATGCTGCAGCGTGCAGCTTCCGGCCCCGCCCGGCCGGCCCCCCCCGGATCGCGCACCCACCCGATGCCCCCCAAGATCTCGCTCTGCATCGACGGCCAGACCGACGTCGGCAACCGCCGGCCAAACAACGAGGACGCGTGGTGGGCCGGCCAGGCGGGGGCCGCCCACGCCTTCATGGCGCCGGGGCCGCAGCCGCTGAGCCTGGCGCCCGGGGCGGCGCCGGTGCTGGTGATCGTGAGCGACGGGATCGGCGGCTCCCAGGCGGGGGAGGTCGCCAGCAGGATGGCGGTGCAGGCGATGTCGGCGGCGCTCGGCGGCCCCCAGGCCGCCCCGGCCGGGCCCGGGCCGACGGCGGAGGCGATCCTCGCCGCCATGGCCGAGGCCGACAGGGCCATCAAGGCAAGGGCCGCGGAGCCGGGTTTCGAGGGGATGGGCGCCACCCTCTCGCTGCTGTGCTTCCCCGGCGCGGGCGCCGCGACCTGGGGCCAGGCCGGAGACAGCCGCATCTACGTCTCCCGCGCGGGCAAGCTCCGGCAGGTCAGCCAGGACCACTCGCCCGTGGGGCGGATGCGCCAGCGCGGCGAGATCACCGAGGCCGAGGCGCGCCGCCACCCCCAGCGCAACGAGATCGACCAGAGCCTCGGCAACCCCGATGGGCCCTTCGCGCCCGAGGCAGGGTCCGAGCAGGTCCTTCCGGGCGACGTGTTCCTGGTCTGCTCCGACGGGCTCAACGACGGCCTCTGGGACCACGAGATCGAGAAGGTGCTCGCCGGCGTCCGCTCGCCTTCCGACGTGAGGCCCGCCGTCCGCCGGCTGGTCGAGGCCGCCAAGAGCGGGTCGGGCCGGGACAACATCACCGCGGTCGTGGCGCTCGCCGGCCCGCCGGAGCCGGGCGCCCGCCGCCCGCTCTGGCGCCGCCTCCTCCCCCTGTGATCCGCGCTCGCGTTGGCGCGCCCCCCCGCCACGATCGGTGCCGCATCCCGCCGAACCCATGACTCAGGCCGAACTGCTCACGACCGCCCGCCTGAGGCTCAGCGCCGCGGGGCGCCCGAGCGCCCCCCCCAAAGACAGCACCCACAAACGCGCCCCCCGGGGGACGCGGCGCCCCCGGGAGGCGCCCCCGCCCGCCGCCATCCTCACCGACGGCTTCGCCGAGGCGAGGACGGTGCCGGAGGTCCTGCTCCTTCTGCTCGACGACCACGCGTGCCCTCCCCTCGGCGAATTCTACGAGCTGGTGCTCCAGGCGCACGCCGCGGGCGTGCTCGTCC
>CAYNLL010000523.1:0-2592 GCA_964398015.1 uncultured Opitutaceae bacterium
GTCGTGGGGCCGACGCCGGCGATCATCTGGTCCATGTACGCGGACACGGCCGATTATGGCGAGTGGAGGTTCGGCCGGCGGACAACGGGGCTCGTGTTCTCGGCCTCGGTGTTCTCGCAGAAGGTGGGCCTGGCGATAGGCACAGGAGCCCTGGGCTGGCTGCTGGCCTACTACGGCTTCGTCGCCAACACGGAGCAGGGCGCCGCGACCATCTCCGGGATCCGCATGATGTTCAGCGTCATCCCCGGGATCCTGGCGACGCTCGGGGTGGTCGCCATCTTCTATTACCCGATCACCGACCGGAAGATGAAGGACATCGAGCGCGACCTCGCGCAGAGGCGGTCTGCGCCCGCCTGAACCCCGCGCCATTCTTCAACCCACGCCCCTGATGAGATACCCCACGCAGATTCACCGGGTGTTCAGGTGGACGCTTCTGGTCCTCCCCTGCGCTCCCCTTTCCCTTCACAGCGCCGGCCCGTCATGGTCGGTCTTCGAGACGGCCCGCGACAACGGGCACCGGATTGCGGACATCACGGCGGCGAGCCCCGACGGCGCAGGGGCCTCGGGCCCCGGGGACGCCATCGTCGTCGATCCCGGCAAGGGCTACCAGACCATCGACGGCTTCGGCGGCGCGCTCACGGAATCGTCGGCCTGGGTGCTGGCTCAGCTGCCCGCGGCGGCGAGGGCCGAGGTCATCAGCCGATACTACGACCCAAGGGACGGCATTGGCTACACGCTTGCCCGCACACACATCAACAGCTGCGACTTCTCTCTGGGAAGCTGGTCCCTCGATCCCGTCGCGGGCGACACGGCCCTGGCCCATTTCTCTATTGAGCCGATGCGCAAATGGGTCCTGCCGCTCATCCACGACGCCCAGACCGCGGCGGGTGCGGCGCGCTTTCACCTGCTCGCCTCGCCGTGGAGCCCCCCGTCGTGGATGAAGACCAACGGGATCATGACCTATGGCGGCGGCCTGCGCCCCGAGTACCGGCAGGCCTGGGCCGACTATTTCGTGCGCTTCATCTCGGACATGGAGCGCGACGAGCACATCCCGGTGTGGGCCGTGACCGTTCAGAACGAGCCCCAAGCCGTGCAGACCTGGGAATCCTGCATCTTCTCGGCCGCGGAGGAGCGGGACTTTGTCAGGGACTACATGGGACCCGCGCTGGCCAGGGCGGGGATGTCGGGAGTCCGCCTCTGCGTCCTTGACCACAACCGGGACCTCATGGACGAGTGGACAAAGACGATCTACAGCGATCCTGCGGCCGCGCGCTACGTGTGGGGAACGGCGATGCACTGGTACGTGAGTGACGACTTTGCGGCGCCGTCGCGGGCGCACGCCGCGTTTCCGGACAAGCCGACGCTCTTCACCGAGGGCTGCTGCGACCGCGCGATGGAGAAGGGAAAGTGGAGCGTCGGGCGCTGGGAGCACGGCGAGCGCTACGCCCACAGCATGATCAATGATTTTCGGAACTGGGTGACCGGCTGGATAGACTGGAACATCGTGCTGGACCAGACGGGCGGCCCGAACCACGTGGGCAACTTCTGCGATGCGCCCGTGATCGTGGACACCGAGAGCGGGGCCGTCCACTACCAGTCCTCGTTCTACTACATCGGGCAGTTCAGCAAGTTCGTCCCTCCGGGAGCGAAGCGGATCGCGTCGCAGGGCGGGCCCGCGGGGATTGAGTCGGTCGCCTTCGCCGCCCCCGGCGGCGGCCTGGCGGTCGTCGTCCTGAACACCGGTGAGGCGCCGGTCCGTTTTCGGCTGGCGGTCGGGGCGGATGCGCGGCCCTGCAGCATCCCCGCCCGCGCGATTCAGACCTACGTCAAGGCGCCGTAGATTCGCAGGGCGAACCGATGCGGCATGAGGGCAGCGCCGCCCCGCGGCAACGAACGTAGATCCGCCCGGTGGGGTTGACTCGCGCGCGCATTCGCCGTTCGCCGCTCCGCCTTTGCTGCATGCAAGACGAGAGAGGATTCCGTGAGACGGCCGCGGATCCGCAAGCCGGCAGGGTGACCGTCTGGATGGGCCCCTCCCCGGGGCGGTGAGACCGTGCCGGCACCCGTGCGGCGCACCGGCACGGGAGGAAGACCAGCGGTTTCGTCCCTGTCTGCGTAATGCTGCCGTTTCGTGCTTTGCAGCATAAATTCAAAAACGTGCGCATATAGGTGCACCTATATTTTGCGGATTTAGTCCGCAATAAGGGGTCGGGTGGATCGACGCAAAGCGCGGTGGAAGGAGTAATATTGTATCTAGTTGTAGAATAATAAAAAATGAAATTTAATTTGCTGTTTCTCGGATCAATTTTAATGGAAATCGTCCACCGTGGCCGCTGATTTCGTCGTCAATATCACGCAACTGAATCGCGAGTTTATAAATATGTGTGAGTTAAAAAGTGCACAAAAGTGTTGACAGATAAAATCAGTGACCGCTACACCTCGCTGCCATCAAGGGAAGAGCACCCGCTCAGGCCCCATGAAATCCATTACCCCAAGGCACTCCCCGGCCTATTCAGACGATCCGTCCAGGAATCAGACTGGTTCCGACGAGTCATAGCCGGCGTGCGTTGACGTAAACCAATACCAAGAACT
>CAYNLL010000524.1:0-2586 GCA_964398015.1 uncultured Opitutaceae bacterium
GGTTTTTCTGTGCCAAAAGCCGACAAGCGGCACATCGAGAGCCGCCGCGGCGGCATAACTGCGACCCAGATGGGCTCGGCTGGAAATAAGTGGGCGGCGGGCCACGCATCTGCATGTAACGGTTGGTGTAGCTATGCCTGAACTACTTTACAATCTGGACGCCGAAACATTGAAATTTTTCGCGTCAAAGGGATTGGCGGGTGGCCGTGGTGTGCCGGTTGGCGCGGGTGAAGCCAATGGCGCCAGGGTCCGACGCGTGATGCAAATCACTCAAGACCTCGCCAAGGAACCGATGGGCCAGCTGCGAATTCTTGGAGCTGAAGTTCGTGGTCTTGTCCGGGACGTTCTCCGGCGCGTTGGGGTTCGCCTCCACGTACTTGATCGGCAGCGGCGTCGGCTTGGGCTTGAGCTTCGCAAAGGCGTCCGGCGAGATCTCGATGCTGAACTGCCGCGGCGCGGCGGACTTGGACACGGCGCGGGTGGGGTCGCTGCGGAGAAGGTAGGGCGCCGTCGCAAAAAGCAGGAGGTGCACGAACAGGACCGCGAAGATCCCTATCAGGACGGAACGTGAATCCGGATCCGTCCACATGCGCGCGGCGGCCCTTCTCATCGTGGCGATGGGGGTGGGCGCGGATAGGACGTGAGTCATTTGCGATTGCGGCGGAGAGACGAGCGAAGCTTTGGATCTAAGCGTGTAGGACGCCACCCGTCAAAATTTGTTTCGTGGCCTCGATCGGCAAACCCATTATATTCGAGAACGAGCCGCGTGTGCGCGCCACGATCATGTCCGTGTGGTCCTGGACGGAATAGGCCCCCGCCTTGTCGAGGGTGTTGACGAGGCGAATGTACTCTTCGATCACCCCGTCCCCGAACGACTTGAACTCGACCTCGCTGGAGACCCCCTGGTCGATCCTGAGCCCCGTCGAGAGGCGCCGCACCGCGATGCCCGTGAAGACGGTGTGGGCGCGCCCGGACAGCCTTCGGAGCATCGCGCGCGCATCGTCCAGGTCCCGGGGCTTGTTGATGGCCAGCCCGTCGAGAAAAACGGTCGTGTCCGCCCCCAGGACGACGGCATCGGGATTTCGCTCCGCCACCCAGTCCGCCTTCAGCGCGGCGTTGTGGGCGACCATGACGCGGGGATCCGTGGCCGGGTCCTCGTGCTCAGTCACATCTGCGACAACGACTTCGAACGGAAACCCGAGCTGCGCGAGCAGCTCGCGGCGCCGGGGCGACGCCGATGCAAGTATGAGGCGAATGGGCTTCGTCATGGGGACCGGAATATGAAGCTCCCGAAAATGTTGAAAGCAAACCCATTGGCGTCCATGGTAACCCCTTACATCTCCTCACATGCGTCTTGGGCTGGCACAGATCAACACAACCGTCGGCGACCTCGCGGGCAACCGCCGGCGCATCCTTGAGGCGTATTCAGAGCTCGTCGGGCGCGGGGCCGAGCTGGTCGTCTTCCCTGAGCTTGCGATCTGCGGCTATCCGCCGCGCGACCTGCTTTTCAAACGCCATTTTGTCCCCGACGTGCAGGAGACGCTGAGGGCGATCGCATCGGCCATCGGCGACGTCCCCGCCCTCGTGGGAACGGTCGAGGCCAACACCACGGCGGCAGGCCGACCGTTCCACAACACGGCCGCGTTCTGCCACCGCGGAGGCGTCGCCGCGCTGGCGCACAAGTGCCTGCTGCCGACGTATGACGTGTTCGACGAGGACAGGTACTTCGAGCCCGCGGCGCAGACCACCGTCATCGTGCATGCCGGCGTCCACATCGGCGTCACGATCTGCGAGGACATCTGGACCCACCCGATGATCAGCACCCGGCGCCTCTACAACGGGCTGGACCCGGTGAAGCAGCTGGCCTCCCAGAACTGCGACCTCATGGTCAACCTGTCTGCGAGCCCCTGGAACTACGGGAAGTCTCTGGTGCGCCAGACCCTCGTGACGGACGCGGCGCGGGCGATCGGGTGCCCGGTGGCCTACGTGAACGCCGTCGGCGGCAATGACGAGCTCATCTTCGACGGAAGGTCGCTCGTCAGCGGCCCCACGGGGCGCGTGCAGGCGGGGCTGGCGGCGTTCCGCGAGGAGATCGTGGTCGCCGACACGGCCCGTGCGGAGCCCGTGCTGTCGCCCTCCTTCGAGCAGCCGGAGATGGCGGACATCCACGCGGCCCTCACGCTCGGCCTGCGCGACTACGCCCACAAGAGCGGATTCCGCACCGCGCTCGTGGCGCTCTCGGGGGGGATCGACTCCGCGGTGGTCGGTGCGATCGCCGCGGCCGCGTTCGGGCCGGAGAACGTGGTCGGCGTGTCCCTGCCCTCCGTCATCTCCTCGGGGCATTCGCGCGTGGACGCGCAGGCCCTGGCCGCCAACCTCGGCATCCGCCTGGAGACGATCGCGATCTCGGACGTCGTCGCCTCCTGCGAGGCGTCGCTCGCGCCCATCTTCGCCGGGCGGCCCCGCGACGTGGCGGAGGAGAACATCCAGGCGCGCGTGCGCGGCGTGCTCATGATGGCGCTCTCCAACAAATTCGGGGCGCTCCTCCTGACGACGGGCAACAAGAGCGAGATGGCGGTCGGCTAC
>CAYNLL010000525.1:0-2584 GCA_964398015.1 uncultured Opitutaceae bacterium
GAACATTGGCGCTTCTTCAGAAATCTCTACCATCTGGTAGCCGCATGGTTCGCCACGGAAGAGCCTTCCCGCACGATGCCCACTCACAAGGACCTACCCTACAGGATCGCCGTACTGGTCTTTATCGAGAACGCCGACGGCGAGCACCTGCTGCTCCACAGGGCGAAGGCGCCGAACAAGGGGGCGTGGAGCCCCATTGGAGGCAAGCTGGAGATGGCGACGGGGGAGTCGCCGTTCGAATGCGCCGTGCGCGAAACCGGCGAGGAGACGGGCCTGCGGATAGCCGCGGGCGACCTCCACCTGTTCGCCCTCATTGCGGAAAAGGCCTACGAGGGCCAGTCCCACTGGCTCATGTTCCTCTTCCGCTGCCTCCGGCCGATTCCCGCGAAGCCGCCGGACATCGCGGAGGGCCGCTTCGGGCTCTTCACGCGGGCAGCCGTCGACGGCCTCGAACTGCCCGAGACGGACCGCGCGGCGCTCTGGCCGATCTACGACCAGCACCGCGACCGCTTCGTCGCCCTGAAGGCGGACTGCGCCCCCGGCCGTCCGGTGCGCGTCGAGGTCGAGCAGGTCACCCCTGCGCCACCCGGACAAAACCGCGCTTGATTTCCGCCGTAACCGGCTGGAAACTGACCTGTTCCACCTCCCGTGACCAAGAAACCCAGCGCCACTGCAGACCACTCCGGGGCAAAGCCCGCCGCCAGGCCCGACTACTCGGCTGCGCCCGCGAACGCCCGGCTTTCGGTGGCTGACAAGGTTGAGTTATATCGCAAGATGGTGCGAATCAGAAGGTTCGAGGAACGGAGCCTCCGGGCTTACCAGTCCAAGAAGATCGGCGGCTTCCTGCACCTATACATCGGTCAGGAGGCGGTGGCGGTGGGGTGCTGTTCGCTTATGGGCAAGGACGACCACGTGATCACGGCCTACCGCGACCACGGGCACGCGATCGCGGTCGGCATGGAGCTCAATCCGCTCATGGCCGAGCTCTACGGCAAGGTGACCGGCTGCTCGAAGGGAAAGGGAGGCTCGATGCACTTTTTCGACCCCGCGCGCAACTACTGGGGCGGCCACGGCATCGTCGGGGGCCAGGTGCCCCTGGGGATCGGCCTGGCGTACGGCCTAAAGTACAAGGGCCTTAAGGGGGCCTGCATGACCTTCATGGGTGACGGCGCCGTCAACCAGGGGGCCGTCCACGAGTCCTACAACCTGGCGTCCCTGTGGGACCTGCCGGTCGTGTTCGTGATCGAGAACAACGGGTACTCGATGGGAACGAGCCAGATCCGCTCCTCGGCCGGCGAGCTGGCGAAGCGCGCCGAGGGCTACGCGATGGCGTGGGGCGCGTGCGAGGGCCACGACCTCTACGAGGTCCGCGCGTTCATGTCCGGCTTCCTCGAGAGGGCCCGCGCGGAGTCCAAGCCGGCCGTCGTGGAGGTGCGCACCTACCGCTACCGGGGCCACTCCGTCGCCGACCCGGACAACACCTACCGTGAGAAGGCCGAGATCGAGGAGTACCGCCGGACAAAGGACCCGATCCAGGTGTTCCAGCACGAGCTCCTGGACGAGAAGGTGCTCGACGCCGCGCTCGTGGAGAAGATCGACGCCGAGGCCCGCGCCGAGGCCGACCTCTCGGCGGAGTTTGCCGAGGCGAGCCCTTTCCCCACCGCCGCCGACATCCAGAAGGACGTGTACTGGGAATCCGACAATCCGTCGCAGCGCGCCTCCGGCGGGCGGCTCTTCTTCAACTGAGCCATGCCTGTCCTCCAATACCGCGAAGCCATCCGCCAGGCCCTGGCCGAGGAACTCACACGGGACCCGAACGTCGTCGTCCTGGGCGAGGAGGTCGCCCAGTTCAACGGGGCCTACAAGGTGACCGAGGGCCTCCTCGAGAAGTTCGGGCCCAAGCGGATCGTGGACACGCCGATCAGTGAGGCGGGCTTCATCGGGATGGGCATCGGCGCCTCGATGCTCGGCGTGCGCCCGGTGATCGAACTGATGTTCTGGTCGTTCTACTCGGTCGCGTTCGACCAGATCCTCAACAACGCGGCCAACATCCGCTACATGTCCGGGGGCCGGATCCATTGCCCGATCGTCATCCGCGGCCCGGCCAACGGCGGCACCAATGTCGGAGCGACCCATTCCCACACTCCCGAGAACGTCCTGGCGAACCACCCGGGCATCAAGGTCGTCGTCCCCTCCACGCCCCGCGACGCGAAGGGCCTGCTCAAGTCGGCCATCAGGGACAACGACCCGGTGATGTTCCTCGAGAACACCATCCTCTACGGCGACCGGGGCGAGGTGCCTGCCGAGGACTACCTGATTCCGCTCGGAAAGGCGGACGTGAAGCGCGAGGGCTCCGACCTGACGATCGTCAGCTACGGCCGCCCCGTGATCCTCTCGCTGGCGGCGGCGAACCTCCTGCAGCAGGAGCACAACATCTCGGCCGAGGTCGTGGACCTGCGCTCGATCCGGCCCCTCGACATCGAGACCGTCCTCGCCTCTGTCCGCAAGACGCACCGCGTCCTCATCGTCGAGGAGCAGAAGCCCTTCTGCGGCGTCGGCGCCCAGCTCGCCTACATGATCCAGA
>CAYNLL010000526.1:0-2583 GCA_964398015.1 uncultured Opitutaceae bacterium
CACATGTTCTGCCTCGAGAGCCTGGACGAGATTCCTGCGGCGCGAGAGGAGATAGAGGAAGCGCAGGAGGAGGGAATCCGGCTCCACACCCGCTTCGGCCCCAAGCGCATCCTGGGCCGAGACGGCAAGGTCACCGGCGTGGAGATGGTCAAGGCCAGCCGCGTCTTCGACGAGAACCGCCGATTCAATCCCCAGTTCATCGAAGGCAGCGAGGAGACCTTCGAGGCCGACACCGTGGTGCTCGCGATAGGCCAGGCGCCGGACCTGTCGTGGATCGGCCCCGAGGACAACATAAAGGTCTCTCCAAGGGGCACCCTTCTCACCGACCCGGCGACCATGGCCACCTCGAGGCCCGATGTCTTCGCGGGAGGCGACGCCGCGTTCGGGCCGCGCATCATCATCACCGCGGTGGCCGAAGGAAAGCGGGCCGCGAGCTCAATTGCCAAGTTCCTGACCGGGCGGGCCCCGGTGCAGCCGCAGCAGGCCCGCGTCACCGTCTACGACACGGCGCGCTACTCCATGACGCCGGACTACGAGAAGCTCGAGCGGCGCAAGCCGCCCACCCTTCCCATCGACCGCCGCGTCGGGATCGCCGAGGTCGAGAACACCTACCCCGCCGCGGACGCCAGGCAGCAGGCGGACCGGTGCCTCAAGTGCCACGTCGGCCCGGTCTTTAACGGGGACCAATGCATCCTCTGCGGGGCGTGCGCCGACGTCTGCCCGGAATCCTGCCTGAGACTGGTGGATGTCTCGCGCCTGCGCGGCAGCGAGTCGCTCCAGGCGGCGTTCCTCTCGCGCTACGGAAGGGTGCCGGGCCCGGGCGAGCAGGGCGCGATCATCAAGGACGAGACCCGTTGCATCCGCTGCGGCCTTTGCGCCGTCCGTTGTCCGACGGGCGCGGTCACCATGGAGCGCGTCGAGCTGGTGCCCTGCTGACATGAATCCATCCCCGCACGACGAGTCGGGCATCTCGCGCCGCAGCTTCTTCCAGCTGTCGATGGGCTGGGTAGCAGGGACATTTGCCGCAGCCGCGACCGCGCTGGCCACCGTCCGCTTCCTGGTGCCCAATGTCGTCTTCGAGCCCGCGCAGCTGTTCAAGGCGGGCGCCCCCGAGGACTATCCTGACGGCTCCATCACCTTCCTCGAGGACGAGCGGGTCTTCCTGCTGCGCAGGGGAAACACTTACCGCTGCCTCTCGGCCGTCTGCACCCACCTGGGGTGCACCGTCAACCGCACCAACTCGGGCTTCCATTGCCCGTGCCACGGCAGCGTCTTCAACAGCGACGGCAACGTGGAGAGCGGGCCGGCCCCGAGGGCCCTCGCCTGGTTCCTCGTGACGCTCAGCAAGGACAACAGGCTGGTCGTGGACAAGGGCCAGACCGTGAGCCAGGACAAATACCTCATCCTGTGAAGATGACCCCCCAGAACCTGTGGACATGGTTCGCCGCCACGCGGGTCGGCAAGTCCATCTTCAGGGTCGGGCCCCCGCACAGCAACTTGGAGCGGTCGCAGGCGATGGTCTCCAGCTTTCTGCTGCATGTCCAGCCGGCCAAGGTAAACCGCCACGCGCTGCGCGCGTCCTATTCGCTCGGGCTGGGCCTGATCTCGCTCTACCTCTTCTTCATCCTGATCGGCACCGGAGTGCTGCTCATGTTCTACTATGTCCCGAGCACGGCGCAGGCCTACGATCGGATGAAGGACCTGCAATTCGTCGTCTCGGCGGGCCTTTTCGTGCGCAACATGCACCGGTGGGCCGCGCACCTGATGGTCGCGGCCGTGATGCTGCACATGTGCCGGGTGTTCTACACGGGCGCCTACAAGGCTCCCCGCGAGTTCAACTGGCTGGTAGGCGTCGGACTGTTCCTCACCACCCTGGGCCTGAGCTTCACGGGCTACCTGCTGCCCTGGGACCAGCTTGCATTCTGGGCGATCACCGTGGGGACCAACATAGCGGGCTACGCCCCCATCGTCGGGCCGAAGCTTAAGTACCTCATGCTCGGCGGAAACACAGTCGGGCAGGAGGCCCTTACGCGCTTCTACGCCCTGCACGTGATCGTGCTGCCGGCTATCGCCGGCCTGATGGTGTCCGTCCATCTCTGGAGGGTGCGCAAGGACGGGGGCCTTTCGCGGCCCGGGGAGAGCGCCGAAAGCACGCAGTCGATGGCGCTGAACCAGCTCCCGACAAACAAAAGCTACGGGCTGATGGAGCTGGCTAGGGGGACGACGCCCCATGTGGGCCACGATCCCGACGACGACGTGTTTTCCTGGCCTCATCTCATCTTCCGCGAGCTTCTTCTGCTCCTCGTCGTGGTCGCGTTCGTGCTCTTTCTGGCCATCTTCTGGAACGCGCCCCTGGAGGAGCTCGCCAACCCCATCCATCCCCCAAACCCGGCGAAGGCGCCCTGGTACTTCCTGGGCCTCCAGGAGCTTGTGAGCTACTCGGCGTTCTGGGGGGGCGTCGTCGTCCCTGCACTCATCGTGACCGCGCTGGTCGTCCTTCCGTACATGGACCGGCGGCGCGCGGGCGTGGGCGTCTGGTTCGCGCGCGAGCGCAGGGTGGCGACCACCGTGTTCAGCGTGTGC
>CAYNLL010000527.1:0-2582 GCA_964398015.1 uncultured Opitutaceae bacterium
TAAAAGGAACATTTCATTCTGCGTGCTCAAGGAGCCCGGGTTTGTGCCGATAGGCCCTTGGGCCAAACCATAATGTCCCACCTCCACTCAGTCACCGGTCTGTCAATAGCCTCCGACCAGTACCAAGCGTACATGGATCGGCTGCGGGATGCGCGCAGGGCGGCGGAACAGGAGGAGAAGGCCCGTAGGAAGACACGGGAGAAGGCCTTTGATTCCTTCATCAATCCTGACCAGGGCTCTGGCGAGAACACCGAGGAGCGGGCCGACGAGGATGCCGAGCAGGAGCCGAGGCAAGAGTCCTCGGGCGACGCGCCTCCAGCCGACGCCTTCGGAAACCACTACGCCTGAGCCCTCGGGGTGAAGACCCCATTGGGGCGGGGGGACGGCTCGTGGTATGTTCTGCCATGAACCTATTCCTCGTCCTCATCGTCCTGCTCCTCTTGTTCGGCGGCGGCGGCTTCTATATCGGCGGCCCAGCGATCGGAGGCGGCGGAGTCGGCCTGATCCTTCTGATCTGCCTCATCGTGTTCCTGATGGGCGGGTTCCGCGCGAAGAGCTGACGGCGACGCGGGCGCTGCCCGTTTCAGAAGGCCTGCAGGATGAGCGGCGCGCCGAACGGCTCCGACGAATGGTCGCTGATGAAGTCGGCCAGGCTTCCGAGACTGGCGCCTGCGCGGTGGAGCTCCCCATAGCCGCCAAGGGAGACCCCGAAGGTCTCCTCGACGCACATCGCCAATTCAACCCAGTCGAGGGAGTCCAGCCCTAGGGCGCCACTCATAAGGGGCTTGTCGGTGTCGATCGACTCGGGATCCGCGACATCGAGCCAGAACATGTCTGCAGCAAGGTGTTTCAACTTGGAAAGGAGCAGGCGCTGCTCGGCGCGGCGTGGTCTCACGGCCAGAGTATACCTCCCTGCCTCGGGACACGTCATGGGGTGTAGGCCCCCGATGGCCCGCGGCGTCTTGCCGAAGGCACGGGTCACTCTATCGGCCGCATCTGAACGGAATCGATCACCTTCTCCCCGGCCAACACGTTGGTGACCACGACCATCCAGTCGCCCATGGCCACCCAGCCCCGCCTCAGGAGGTAGCTGAACGCGTCGCAGATCGTCTCCTCCGGGCTTGGCTTGTAGTCCATCAGGAAGGGTTCGATCCCCCAGATCAGCAGCATGTGCCGGAAGACCTGAGGGTCGTCGGTGAACGCGTAGATGGGGCAACGCAGCGCCCGCAGCGCAGAAAGCGCCTGCGGGAGCTGGCCATTTCGCGTGAAGACCACGATCCCGTTCTCCCCGAGCTCCTGCGCAAGGACAACAGCCGACCTCAGGAGGCGGTCCTTATGCGTTTTCAGCGGCAGGGCCTCGTTGTAGCCCTTTTTCACGCTGCCCTCGATGCGGCCCGCCACGCGCTTCATGAACTGGACGCATTCGAGGGGGTATTTCCCGGTGGTGGTCTCGCCCGAGAGCATGATCGCGTCCGAGGTCGACCACACCGCGCTGGCGATGTCGCTCACCTCGGCCCGGGTGGGGACCGGGGACAGGATCATCGACTCCAACAGGTGCGTCGCGACGATGACGGGCCTCCTGTGCTGGATGCAGGCGTCGATCGCCCGCCTTTGGATCAGCGGCAGCTCCTCCATCGGCACCTCGATGCCGAGGTCGCCCCTGGCGACCATCACCGCGTCGGAGGCCACGATGATCTCGTCAAGGTTGGCGAGCCCCGATTGGTCTTCGATCTTGGAGATGATGCGCGCGGAGCTCTTCATGTCGGAGAGCAGTCGCCTGAGGATGTCCACGTCGTCCGCCTCGCGCACAAACGAAAGGGCGAAGTAATCGACCTTCTCGTCGACGCCGACGGCGATGTCCGCGCGGTCCTTCGCGGTGAGCGCCGGAAGGCGCACGCGCACGCCGGGAAGGTTGATGTGGCGCCTGCTGCAGAGCTTCGCGGGAACGACGACGCGGCAGCGCACCCTCGACTCCGAGGTGGCGAGGACCTCGAGCCGGATGAGGCCGCTGTCGACCAACACCGTCGTGCCGACGGAGACGTCCGAGCCCATCATTGGGTAGTTGACGCTCACCGAGAAGACGCCCTTCTCCGGCTTGACGGGCTTGGGCAGCAGGTCGATCAGCTGGCCGGCGACGAGCTCCACCGGTTCGTCCAGGTCCCCGGTCCTGATCTCCGGACCCTTGACGTCCATCAGCAGGGCGATGTGGCGCTGCGTCCTTCGGCAGACCTCGCGGATCCTGCGGATCATGGTGCGCGTCCAGGCCTCGTCCGCGTGCGCCATGTTGAGCCGGCACACGTCGACCCCGGCCAGGATCAGGCGCTCAAGCATCGCCTCGTCCTCCGTGGCGGGTCCAAGGGTGAAGATGACCTTGGTGAGGCGGAAGGCCTCCTTGGGAAGCGGCGACGGGGAGACGGGGTTCACAGGGTCGACTTAAGCAGGACTGATGCCGAAATGCCAAGCCGCAGCGTCGGCGCGACGGCCCCGCCCGGATCCCCCTCGCGCCCCGTCACTTCTGCGCGGGCCCCGACTGTTGGATGTTGTAGGTGGGAAACAGGGTGTTGGAGCGCTTGTCGCTCCCG
>CAYNLL010000528.1:0-2582 GCA_964398015.1 uncultured Opitutaceae bacterium
AGACGCGTCCTTCGTCCGAGTGGCGACGCCCAACATCGCGTCCAGGGCAGCCGCGATCGCAGGGCTCGTCACCTGCTCGGGATCGAGCCCCGCGATGCGCATCAAGTCGACCGGACTACGGCACTTGCGTAGGAGCATGACGAGGTCACTCATCGCTCACCTCCGTGGAGGGACGCGCGCCCCAGAAATGGTCAGCGTCCGGCACGTCGGTCGACTTGCCCAGAGCCGGCACGTCGCCGTTACCGCCGTCCTCGTCTGCCAGCCGCTCGGCATTGCTGCGCGAGCGCTGTCGCGCCGGAACAGACCGCACGCTGCTGACGCGCCCGAGGGGGACGCGATGAAAGCTCCCCATCTCGGAGCGTATCTCGACGCTCCGATCGTCGAGGGCTACCACTGTCCCGCTCACCCGAAGGCAGCGCCCGCCGACGAGCTCGCCCTCGAGCAAGACGGTGCTCCCGTCCTGTAGAGCCGTCTCCAAGAGCGCGCGCACGCTGCCCGTCATTGCCGTATCTCCGGGCCGGGGTCGATCGCGACGCTCTCAATGGCGGCAAGCGCAAACGTGGAGCTCGCCCCCGAGCTGTGGCGGAGCGTGACGCGCCCCGCATCGAGACGATCCAAGCGCCCTACCGCCTCGACCCTCTCGTCGCCCATGCGGACGATCAGAAGGACGGGCGACCCGCCCGATCGCGATGCATGTAATAGCGCTCTTTCTTTGTCGGTCATGGCGTCTCCGTTGCTGGGTTGGTGCTTTGGGTCGTCTGCTCGTCGTCGGCCCCGCCTGGGGCAACGTCAGCGGACGGCGGGCCGCCCTCGTCGTCGTCCTCTTCGAGGGCGAAGGCGGCGCTCTGTGCTCGTGCCGCCTCAAGGCGCTTCAATCCCTCGCGGAGAAGGTCGCTCTGACCTCGTGCGGCTTGGTCCGGAATCGCCTTCGCAAGCTGAAGAGCGGCGAGCAAGTCGAGCCGGCTTTGCTGGGCGCACGAACTCGCAAGGCGGATCGTCTGCTCGGCGGGCTGGACGATAGCTCGATCCAGAAGGGCGTCCGCGAGAGCGCCCCACCGCGCCGACCTCGCGAGGTTCACGAGCGCCGCCGTCGATCCAGCAATCCCGTGCTCCCTCGCCACGAGCGCGGCCACGCATCGGGGCGCCCGCTGCTCGGATCGCCCGGAGCGCGAGGCCTCCGTCGACCAAGAGCGTGCTCGTGAACTCCCCGACGACGGAAGGACCGAGCCTCTTGGTGAGCCGGGCTCGAACATCGCGAAGCCGACGCTCCGCACACCGACGCGCCGTGGTGGTCGCCTCCGTCCGCTCTTCGCCTTCGTGGGCGCGAGCTTCGGCGACCTCGCCAATGGCGAGAGCCAGACCGAGCACGAGATCCATCTCCGACTTCGGCGAGGGCAATCGGCGCGGGCAAGTGACCGGAGCAACACCCGGACGGCGTCCCTCTGACGAGCGTTGGGGCGTCGAGACGACGCGTAGCCTGCCTCTGTCCTTCCTTAGCGGCATGCGAATCCCCCCGAGAAATTCCGCGCATTTGCGCTGCGCTTACCGCGGACACCTTTACCGCGGGCGAGCGGAAGCCCTGGAAAACAAGGGCGAGCATCGGCTTCATGGGCCGTCGCTCTCGGCTTCGAGGACGCGAGCTCGAGAAGCCGAGTAGCTGGCGAGCGCCGACGCGCCGGGCCGCTCTCGAGGGCGATCGCTGAAGACGTCCCTCGTGGGGGCGTGCGTTGGGGGTGCTGATCGGATCGCACCGAGGGTGTCATCGGGACTCCTGTCGAGGGTCAGCATCTGTCTGGCCCTGACTGGCCCTAGTGACTTCCCAGGGCCGGAGCGGGCCGGATCTGGACCGGCCCCGGTCTGGTGGGGGGTATGGGGGGAGGGCCGGACAGTCCCAGACGTGGGGCCGGTCGCCTGGCCGGCGGGAAAGTGGAGCCTCGCCGCTCGGGGTCCGGGCCGGACGTCGAGGGTGGGCGCAACCCTCGCGATGGCGATCTCCGCGCGGTCCTTCCCGCAACCGGCAAGGGCCGCGACACGAACGCGCAGCTCACGCACCGGGAGACCGGGTTGCTCGGTGACCGCTTGGATGACGGCGGCGTCCTCTGCCGTCATCCGACTCTTGTTGTGAGCTTCGGTCTCCGCCCGGCGCTTCGCCGTCGGAGTCGACGTCGCGCGCTGCGCGTCGAGGGCGTCGAGCTCCTCGCCGTTCAGAGGAACGAGCATCCCGCCTTGCTCCCGATCCCGACGCAAGAGGATGGGCTCGGGTAGCGGCCCATAGTTCGACTTCGTGACCGCGACGGTGACGACGTCGGTGGGCGGTGCGTCGGTGGCGACGGGCGGCCCATCGTCCTCCTCCTTTGGGGGCTTGGGTCGCTCCGTCGTCATCGTGCAAACCCAGCGCGCCGCGTCGGTCAACGCCGTCACCCCGCGCACCGCGATCGTGTCGTTGGCTGCGCCCGATTTCCTCGCCCACTGCGGCGTGTGCGCCGTCCAAAGAACGGTCGCGCCGCCGCTCGCGACCACGAGCAGTTCGAGGAGCTCGACGAAGACCGTCGCCCAGTGCGTGTCCTTTTCGGCCTCCGCAC
>CAYNLL010000529.1:0-2577 GCA_964398015.1 uncultured Opitutaceae bacterium
CTCAGCCAGCCCGCAAGGAGGGGAACCACGATGAACACCCCCACAGAGGTGAAGAGCACGGCCTTAGGCACCTCCACCCCGCTGACGCCCACGAGGAACATGACGATCGGGGCAAAGGCGAAGAGCATGATGAGGTCGTTGATCGCCACCTGCGCGAGCGTGTAGGAGGGGTCTCCGTCGGTCAGGTAGCTCCAGACAAACACCATTGCCGTGCACGGGGCCGCGGCCAGGATGATAAGCCCCGCCGTGTAGTCCTTCGCCCTCTCCGGTGTGATGAGGCCGAGGCCGTGCCCGAAGATCACCCGCAGAAACAGCCAGGCCAGGAAGGCCATGCTCAGGGGCTTCACGAGCCAATTGACCGCCAGCGTAACGGCCAGGCCGGTCGGCCGGTGCAGCACATCCTTCAGCCCGCCGAAGTCGATCTTGAGCATCATCGGGTAGACCATGAGCCAGATCAGGACGGCGATCGGGATGTTGACATGGGACTGTCCGCCGAACTCTAGCGCGCCAAGGAGCCGCGCAAGCGCGGGCATCCCGCGCCCGAAGGCCAGACCCACGCCCATGCAGGCGAGCACCCAAAGCGAGAGGTAACGCTCGAAGAAATCGAGCCGCTTTTCCGGGGCCGGCGCGGGCGTCATCTGGCCAGCGCGCCCCCGTCGGTCAACAGGATCTTCTCGCCGATAGCGCGGATCCGCATGGGCTCCAGCTGTGAATCCGGCAGGGAGCAGAGGAGGTCGAGGCGATGGGCGATCTGCGTCGCCACCCGGACGAAGAACGCCTTCCTCTGCTCCTCGGTGCCGCTGAACTCGGCGGGGTCGGGCGAACCAAAATGGGCGGTCACGGGATGCCCCGGGAATATCGGGCAGGACGCCTTCGCGTTGTCGCAGACCGTGATGACGAAATCAAACCGCACGTCCTTGAACTCCTCCCATGATTTGCTGCGGGCCCCTGTGGCGTCGATCCCGTAACACGCCCTGAGCACCCACAGCGCAAGCGGGTTCACCTTTCCCGTGGGCTTCGCCCCGGCGCTGAAGACCTCAAATCGGCCCTTTCCCTTCTGGCGCAGGAGGAATTCGGCGATGATACTGCGGGCCGAGTTGCCGGTGCAGAGAATGAGGACCTTGAGGGGTGTGGAGCGGCTCATCGGCGCGAGGCAAGCCGGGAACGGCCGGCCCGTGCCACCTCCGGAGGGCAGCAGTCCGACCCGCCGAAAGAAAATGCGCTCCGGAGCGTGCGCAGCCGCGCCATGTCCCTCTTGATCAAGGCGTCGTCCCTGGCACAGTCTTGCAGGCAGGCGAGGTTGGCGTGCAACTCACGCGACAGCTTTGCCGGCAGGCTGTAGATCATCCAGTTCGCCCTCCGGCGCACCTTGACCATCCCGCGCGCCCTTAGGTAGGCCAGGTGCTTGGAGACCTTCACCTGGCTTTCGCCGAGGACCTCCTGGAGGTGGCAGACGCAAAGCGGCCCGCCGCCGAGAAGGTTCAGGATTCGCAGGCGCGTGGGATCGCACAGGCACTGGTAAATCTGCATGAGCCTCATAGCATTCCTCCTAGCAGCCGCCCGAGCAGCAGGCAGCGTCCCCCACGCCGCACGCCTCCTTGGCCAGGCAGTCGGCTTGCTTTCCCCCTAGTACGAGCTCCAGGGCGTCCCCGGCTATCCCGGAGCCCGCGATGACGTACTGAGACAGGGCGCATCCCTCGTGCTCGACCTCAACCTCAAGGTCCTCGCGGGGAACGACAGCCCTGGCCATGTCGAGGATGGACGCGAGTCTTCCGGCGCTGAGACGGTGGTCCAGGTCGGGCCCCCGCCAGACCTGGAGCAGGCACGAGGACGACTCTCGAACAGTGCCGCCACAGTCGATGAACCTCTTGGTGACGAGGCCCACCTCGGTCACATGAAAATGGGGAGCTATCGCGTCGCCGTCCGGCAGGCGAAGGGAAAGGTGCCGACCCGCATGCTCGCGAAGGAGCATGCTGAGGGATTGGAGGTTCATTATCCTCCGAGTATATACCTATGTGGGTATATACAGCAAGCTCATTTCACGCGAAGCCGAGGGTTGAGCCCCGTCGGCCCCACGGCTCACTTGCGGGGCCGAAGGCGCGCGAAGACCAGCGACACGACGAGAAACACCGCCCCCAGGACGACGAACGATACCGTGCGAAGCACCGGGTCCAGCCGCCCCGTGCCGGCCACCGCGAGGTAGACGGCCGTCAGCAGCAGGGTCGCATGGGCCATCCAGCGGTACTTGGGATTGTGGAGGAGCGCCGCGAGCAGGTAATAGAGAAGCGCCGCCCCCACCCAGGCGAGCGCCACCCATGCGCCGGGCACGAGGTGGTATAGCGCGTAGGGGAAGATGAAGAGCGCGGCGATCAGGTAGGCGTTGCGCATGAGCCCGGTCTTGAGTTCAAGGCGGCCCTGCTTCCATGCGAGGAGCCGCGCCGTGAGCAGCGCCACCACGCCAAAGCCGAGGCTTACGCCGCGCTCCACGTGGTCAACCGCCACATAGCAGGCCAATATCCCCAGATAGATCGCGAAGTTCGCGACGACGATGAACCTCGAGCGGAGCCAGATCGCGGT
>CAYNLL010000530.1:0-2568 GCA_964398015.1 uncultured Opitutaceae bacterium
GCTCGTGTACTTCATGCTGTCGGACACGCTCCTCATCTTCGACCGCGCGAAGCAGACGCTGCGCCTCTGCGTCAACGCCCACGTCGCCGAGGGCCAGGCCGAGGCGGCGTACGCCTCCGCGGGCGCCGAGCTGCGCGAGCTCTTTGATATCCTCAGGGAGCCCCGCTCTCTCGCGCCCTCGCCGTTCATCCCTCCCGCGGCCGTGGCGACGCCCCAGGGCAACTTCACGCGTCCCGACTACGAGAAGCTCGTCGAGAGCGTTAAGGAGTACATCCGGGCCGGCGACATCATCCAGGTTGTGCCGTCGCAGCGGTTCACCCGTCCCTTCGACCGCTCGCCGCTCGACCTCTACCGCGCGCTCCGGATCGTCAATCCCTCGCCGTACACCTTCATCCTGGACACGGGCGACTTCGCGCTCGTCGGCGCCTCGCCCGAGGTCCACGTGCGCCTGACGGAGGGCCTGGTCGAGATCCGGCCCATCGCGGGCACCCGCAGACGCGGGGCGAGCCACGAGGAGGACCTCGCCCTGGAGAAGGAGCTCCTTGCGGACGAGAAGGAGCGCGCCGAGCACCTCATGCTGGTGGACCTCGCGCGCAATGATATCGGGCGCGTGTGCACCTTCGGCTCGATCAGCGTTCCGGAGTACATGTTCGTCGAGCGGTACTCGCACGTGATGCACATCGTCTCGCAGGTGGAAGGACGCATCGACCCTTCCAAGAATGCCTTCGACCTGATGCGGGCCACCTTTCCGGCCGGAACCGTGAGCGGTGCGCCGAAGATCAGGGCGATGCAGATCATCGCCGAGAAGGAGCCGGTGCAGCGCGGATTCTATGCGGGGGCGCTCGGCTACTTCGGCTACGACGGCAACCTGGATTCTTGCATCACCCTAAGGACGGCTCTCTTGCGGGATGGGAAGGTGTACATCCAGGCGGGAGGCGGCGTCGTCGCCGACTCGGACCCCGCCGCGGAGTACATGGAGACGATCAACAAGGCCGGCGCCCTGCTCAAGGCCGTCGAAATCGCCTCGAAGTTCTAAGCCGGGCCAGCGCCAAACTGCGCCTGGGCACGGGCGCAGTGTGCCATAATTACCCGCATTGAGGGTAACGATTCCGCAACCTTTAGAGTGTGGCACCCGTCTGCCCAGACGGAACACTTTACGCTGAAGACGGGGAACAACTGTCGTTTTAAATCCTCAAACAGATAGAATCCGATGCGCACCAAAACCAGGGCCGACGCCCCGAACGCCGAAGTCGACATGGACGAGACCAGCCGGATAGCGCCGGCGGCGGATCGCCCAGCCCGCTTCGACAGCCCGCCCTCCTTCCTGGAGAAGCCCGAGCCCGCCGAGGCGCCCTCGGCGCCGCTGGAGCGCAGCAACCTCCAGATCTACCTCCAGGAGATCGGCAAGACCGCCCTCCTGACCATCGAGGAGGAGATTTCCCTGGCCCGGCGCATCCGCCGCGGCGACAAGTCCGCCCGCGACCACATGATCAAGGCGAACCTGCGCCTGGTGGTGAAGATCGCGATGGACTACAAGGACTTCGGGCTCCCGCTCCTGGACCTGATCAGCGAGGGCAACATCGGCCTGGTGAAGGCCGTGGAGCGCTTTGACCCCCGCAAGGGCGGCAAGCTCTCGACCTATGCGGCATGGTGGATAAAGCAGTCGATCAAGCGGGCCCTGGCGAACCAGTCCAAGACGATCCGCCTGCCCGTCCACCTGGTCGACAAGATCTCGCGGATGCGCAAGACGGCGATGCAGATCTCGGAGCGCCTCGGACGCGAGCCCTCGGACGAGGAGCTCGCCATGGAGCTCCAGATACCGACCGCGAAGGTCGCCCACCTCAAGTCGGTGAGCGTGCGGCCGGCCTCGCTGGACGCGCCCGTCGGCGAGGAGGGGGACTCGGCGACGTTCGGCGAAATCGTCGGCGACGAGAACGCGACCAGTCCCTTCGAGAACCTGCGCGACAAGAACCTCAACACGGACCTCCACTCGATGGTCGACTCGCTCGACAAGCGCGAGGCGGAGATCATCCGCATGCGCTTCGGCCTCGACGGCCGCAGCGAGCTCACGCTGGAGGAGGTGGGCAGGCGCTTCAACGTGACCCGCGAGCGCATCCGCCAGCTCGAGTACATCGCCCTGGGCAAGATGCGCAGGGCGATGGCCAAGAACGAGGCCCTGCGCAACGCCGAGGACGTGGACCAGGAGGACCGCCAGCGCAAACGCATGACGGTCATCCGGGAGTTTATCGAGTCGAAGTCGAAGCAGCGCCTGGCCGCGGGCTGACGGGTCCGCGGGCTACTCGCCCCGCTTTGAGGCCTCGTCGAGGATGTCGCCGAGGTTCATCATGTCGTTGCTCGCGCTGCGGTTGAGCGCCTCGTACGAGGCGGTCTCGGCCGCGAGCTGGTCGGTGCTGTAGTTGGCGGCCTTGATCGAGAGACCCAGGCGGCGGTCCTCGCGGTCGATCTTGATGACGCGCGCGGTGACCTTCTGCTCGGGTTTGAGGATGTCCTTCACCTTGTCGATCCGCTCCTCGCTGATCTGCGAGATGTGGACCAGGCCGTCGATGC
>CAYNLL010000531.1:0-2564 GCA_964398015.1 uncultured Opitutaceae bacterium
TGTCCTTGCTCTTCTCGATGTAAATGCACTGCGGGGGGCACTCCTTCTCGCAGATCTGGCAAGCCACGCAGCGCAGCGAGCCCATGGGGTCCTCGGCGCTCTCGCTGACCAGGAAGGGGAAGTTCCTGTAGGCCTCGGGCAGCTTGGTCCTCTGCTCGGGGTACTGGGTCGTGACGAAGCGCTTCGGGTCATGGAAGCTGCCGAAGAAGTTCCTAGCGGTTACCGATAGGCCCTGGAGTAGTCCGGTTCCAAGCATGGTGGGTAGGGTTCAGCGGTCCACTTCGCCGAGGACGATGTCGATGCTGCCGAGGATCACGACCGTATCGGCGATCGAATGGCCGAGGCACATGTCCTCGAGGACCGTGAGGTTGATGAGCGAGGGAGGGCGCACGCGGTAGCGGTAGGGGTTCGGCCCGCCTTCGCTGATGAGGAAGAAACCGATCTCGCCCTTGGGCCCCTCGATGCGGCTGTACACCTCGCCCGCCTTGGGGCGGAATCCGCGAAGCTTGGCCTTGGGGTCCATGACCGGTCCCTCCGGGATGGCGGCGAGAGCCTGCTGCAGCACCTTGATCGACTCCCTCATCTCCAGGATCCGCACCATGTACCGGTCGTACGTGTCGCCGTGGGACCCGAGCGGGACCCTGAAGTCAAAGCGCGTGTAAAAGCCGTAGCCGTCGACCTTCCTCAGGTCGTAGTCGACACCGCAGGCGCGCAGCATCGGTCCCGTGACACCGGCGCTCACGGCGAGCTTCGCCGGGAGCCGTCCGACACCCTGCGTGCGCGCCATGAGAATCTCGTTTCCCGTGAGGAGCCTTTCAAACTCGTCCAGGAACCTCCCGTAGCCGCCCACCAGCGCCCGCGCGGCGTCGAGCCAGCCCGGCGGCGCGTCCACGCGGCATCCCCCGAAGCGCTGGAAGTTGCACATCATGCGCGAGCCGCTGAGCGCCTCGAAGAGGTCCAAGATCCTTTCGCGCTCGCGGAAGGCGTACATGAGCGGCGTGCCGCTGGCTCCCCCGTCCTGAAGCAGGAAGCCCGCAAGGCACGTGTGGTTGAGCAGGCGCGTGAGTTCGGCAAGGATGACGCGCAGGTACTCGGCACGCTCGGGCACGGTCTGCCCCGAGAGCCTCTCCACGGCGAGCGCGTAGGCCCAGTTGTTCGTCATGGAGCAGAGGTAGTCCAGCCTGTCGGTGTAGGGCATGGAGGCGAGGTACGAGGTGCTCTCGCCGATCTTCTCGTGGTTGCGGTGAAGGTAGCCGAACACGGGCTTAAGCTTGACGACGGTTTCCCCGTCGAGCGTGGCGATCATCCTGAACACCCCGTGAGTTGACGGATGGTGGGGCCCCATCGAGATCTCCAGCAGGTCGCCATGGAATTCGTCCTTCACGGCGCGAACCTGGGGGCCCGGCGGCGAGGACAGCGGAGAAAGGGAAGCGAGGCTCATGGTGCCGGCTCCGCCTTGGGGGTCGCAGCCGCCTCCTGGGGCGGGTAGTGGCGTCTCGCCTTTGCCAGCAGGTCGCCGTGCGGCGTGGGCTCCCACTCGTAGTCGTCGGGCTCGACGTAGTCCTTGCGCATGGCGTGGTCCTTGAACGCGTCCCACATGAGGATGCGGCGAAGGTCCGGGTGGCCGGAGAAGACAATGCCGAAAAGGTCGAACACCTCGCGCTCCTGGAATTCGCACGAGCGCCAGACGGGTGTGAGCGACGGGAGAGTGGCCTTGTCGGTGCGGTTTGCCGTGCGCAGGCGCAGGATGACCGGGCCGTGCTTGAGCTCCATCGAGTAGAGGTGGTAGACGACCTCGAGGAAGCCAGGCTGAATGCGCTTCGTCTTCTGCGCGGCGGGGTCCGGCGAGACTTCCGTGACCTCGCGTTCGAGCCAGTCCACGCCGCTTGCGTTGGAGCAATAGTCGAGGCGCAGCAACGGGTCGTCGCGGAGAAACTCGGCGATCTCGCGGGCACGGGAAGCGTCGAGGAGAAGCGAGTGCTGGGCGGCCGGACCCGGATTGGAGACCACCGAGACCGCGGCTCCGGGGAAGTGCGCGAGGACGCGGTCGCGGATCTGATCGGGGGTTTCCATGGCGTCTATGGCTTAGGCCCCCTCTTTTCGCAGGATCACGGGCGCCTGCCAGAGGGCCGGGTTGTGCGTGGGCGCGATGTCGTGCTCGCCCAAGTCCGGGACGGGACAGTCGCCCGCTCCCGGCGTTCCGCCGTAGGAGAGCCTCGTGGCGCGGATCTTCTCCTGCAGCTGCATCAGGCCGTGGAGCAGCGCTTCCGGGCGGGGGGGGCAGCCTGGGATGTAGATGTCCACCGGGACGAAACGGTCTATGCCCTTGAGCACGTTGTACCCCTGCTTGAAGGGCCCGCCGGAAATCGCGCAGGCGCCCATGGCGATGCAGTATTTCGGGTCGGGCATCTGGTTCCAGAGACGGACGACGGCGGGCGCCATTTTCTTCGTGACCGTCCCGGAGACGATCAGAAGGTCCGCCTGGCGCGGCGACGGCCGGAAGACTTCGGAGCCGAACCGCGCGATGTCGAACCTGGCCATGGAGGCGGCGATCATCTCGATCG
>CAYNLL010000532.1:0-2559 GCA_964398015.1 uncultured Opitutaceae bacterium
GAACCAATGAACTTGGTCGACGGTTCCTCTTCCTTCCTGAGCATTTTGTTGATGCCGACAATTCGCGAATTGATCGCCTCCTGCAGCATCATCAAGCGAGCGATTTCGCTCATCCCCCAGAAATACCACGGCACGGGGTTGGGGCAGAACAGATTGAACGGATGCACCCCTTTGAGGTGCGGCGCCGTGATCTTTTGCACGGGATCGTAAGCCAAGGCGTTCTGCAGCGAGTAGCGACCCGTCAAAAAGATGTCGTCGCCGATGGTCGAGAAGGTCGTCCAATCCTCGCGATCGTCGTCCCACACCCACAGTTCGTCGAGATCGAGCAGCGCGTGCTCCACCTCGGGATCGAGGTCGGGCTTCGGTTGCGACATCCAGTCGACGATGCCGCGAGTCTGCGACACACCGCCTCCGGCCGCTTGTAGCGGATACAGCCCGCCGACCACGATGTTCATCGCCGAGCCGCGGGTGTCGGAGATCCCGCCCGTCGCGTCTTTGACGTATTTCTTCGCCTTCTTTTTCAGTTCGTCTTCGTCGGGTCGGCCAGCGATCAGGCGAAGGAACTGGTGCTGGGTGATCCGCATGGTGTGGGCGAACGCCTCCATGTCGGAATCGAGCTTCGTGTAGTTCTCGCGCATCACGCCGAATTCGGTCGGCGGCACCAGCGTCGGTTTGAAAGACCCGCCTTTGTAGAGCATTTTGATGATGCCGATTCCCTCGACCAGGCCCGAGTTGACGGCCTGGGAGATCATCGAGTCGGCGTCGCTTTGCCGGCAGTGTTGGCGGATCCGAGCTGCCGCCGCGCGCCCCTTGGCTTCGTTGACGACGTTCGGAATATCAGGATCGCCGATGTGGAAACGCAGCGAAACCGGCGAGTAGAGCAGCGACTCCAGATCGTCGATAGACGCGAACGTTTTGTTATACATGGCGGGATTGGAAGGGTCCGAACTCCCTGCGGAATAATAGCTTTGGAACAGTTGACCCCGGTTGCTCCGGTTCGTCCGAGAGGAAAGACACTGGTTCGTGACATCACGGACGAAACCCTTCAAATCTTTCCTAGGTATCCGCATGTCATCTGATCCTATGGGATGCTCTCAATAGCATGGCATCCGATCCTATCGTATGCTATTCATTGAGATTTTTCAAACTCTATATTGACACGTTGTTCCTTTCCAGCATATTCGTGGCGATGTAGGTTGAGACTAGACTCACCTTCCACACGGAAAAGGAGACTTCCCATGCGCGATCTTCCCGTCGCCAATCGTCGGCACAAGGGCCGCAAGGGCCGCAAGTAACCTCTGCGGCAAAGAGCCAAGGCCCTTCGGGGCTTTGGTTTTTCACGAAGGATTTTGATGCCTCTTCCCATGCCTATGCCCGGCGGCCCAGGCGCTCCCCCACCCCCTCCGGGTGGCGGTGGTACGGGTCCGGCTACGGCAGGCGGCCCGATGGCGGGTTCCGCTGTTCAGGGAATGGCGAAGGTGAAACTGGGGTTGGAGGCGCTGCAGGCGGCGCTCCCGATGATCCCGATGGGGTCGGAGCTTCATACCGACCTTATGCAAGCCGTCTCGAAGATCTCGAAGCACCTTGGCGACAAGGGCGGCGAGGGTGGCGGCGGCGCTCAGATTCAGCAGCTTCTCGAAATGCTGCGCAACGCCAAGATGCAAGGCGCTCCTCCGCAGGCGGGCATGATGCCGCCAGGCGGGGGCGGCGCTCCTCCACCTCCTCCCCCCGGCGGGGGCGCTCCGCCTCCGCCTGCAATGTAAGAGGCTAAGTCATGGCAAACGAACGTTTTCCCAAGGCCTATACCGCCGAAGTCAAGCGCGACGACAACCTCATGGAGTACACGACTTTCTCGACCATGAGCATCGGCGCGCGCAAGTCCGGCCTTCCGACGGCCGCCTCGACCGGGCCGAAGTCGATCGAGCACGTCGGCAAGTCGGCCTCCGGCAAATCGAGCAAGTAAGCCATGACGACTGCTGCGCCGGTTCCCGCTACCGAGGCTCAGATTCGAGCCCTCGCCATTCTTGAAGACTCGTGGAACGACCCGGATTTTGGGGCGCTCCTGCAGAAGAAAGTCAAGGCGAAGTTTCCCGACGCCAAGACCAACGACGATGTCTTTGGCCCGATCATCGCTCCCGTCCAGGCGCGCGCCGACAAGCTCGAAAAGGAGCTTGAGAAGCTGCGCGAGGAGCGCGCTGAGGAGCGCAAGGTCGCCGATGAGGCCAAGCTCAAGCAGTCGCTCGATGATGCGCTCGGCGCCGCTCGACAGAGGTACAACCTCACCGAGGAAGGCTTCGACAAGATGGTCGCCCGAATGAAAGAGACGGGCAACTACGCCGACGCGGAAGCCGCGGCGGCGTGGGTGGCGAGCAAGACTCCCGCCGCGCCGGTCGCGGGGCCTTCTTGGAAGCCGCAGTCGATGAATTTGTTCGGCTCCAAGAAGTACGACGAAGCCCTGGCGGATCTGCATCGTGATCCCGGCGAGTACATGGACAATCAGCTCGCTGAGTTTGTGCGTGACCCCGACGCCTATGTCGCCGAGACAAACGGTCGATGACC
>CAYNLL010000533.1:0-2559 GCA_964398015.1 uncultured Opitutaceae bacterium
TGAGCAAGGTAATTTCAAAGTGTACCACCCTGTCCCCCGGCTTTTTTGTGGGGGTCTGGGGGCGTAGCCCCCAGATAGGCCGCGGGCCGTAGCTCTGAGATCGGTGTTTCTCTTTCCAGCACTCTGTCACTGGGACTTTGCTTGTGCCGGCGTCTTGTCGTCAGCTCCGGGCGCGCTGCCCGACCAGCGTTTGCTGCGGCCGGCGAAGGTGACGACATGGCAGTGATGCAACAGGCGATCGAGGATCGCGGTGGCGACGGGGACGTCCTGGAAGAGCTTTCCCCAGTCCTCGAGCGGGCGGTTGGACGTGATCAGGATGGAGCGCTTCTCGTAGCGGCGCATCACGATCTCCAGGAGGTATTCTCCGGAGCGCTGCGGCAGGTGCTTGCCCGCAAAGTCCTCGATGATGAGGAGGTCGGGTTTCAGGTACTGGCGCAACGCCAGCTCCTTTTCCTGCATGGCCTCCTCTGCGATCAAGTCCCGCACCATGTCGAAGATCGATCGGCGCAGGACCCGGAAGCCCTGCTTGATCGCCTCGTGGCCGATGGCCTGGCTTAGATGGGACTTGCCGAGCCCGGGTTGCCCGAGGAAGAGGGCGCAGCGGGCCTCGCGGATAAACTGACAGGTGGCCAGTTCATAGATCTCCTTCCTGGGGATCTTCGGATTGAAGCTCCAGTCGAAGTTTTCCAGGGTCTTCGACTCGTGGAAGCCCGCGGCCCGGCTGCGGGTCGCCAGTTTGTTCTGTCTTCGGATGTTGAGCTCATCCTGGAGAGCCAGCGTAAGGAACTCGTCGTGGGAGAGCCTGCTGGCCGCGGCCTCCTGGAGCCGGACATCAAGCGTGCGGGCAAGCCCGAGCAGGCGCAGTTCATTGAGGGTGGATTCGAGTTGGGTGTTCATGGAGGAAGGGGGATCCGATAGGCGGCCATTTCCCGGATGAGGGGATGGGTTTCAAGGAAGTCGACCTGGACGACGTTCTCGGGCTCGGCCAGCGCACTCCTGACGTCCGAGAGCCTCCAGCCCGCCCGCTCGAGCGCCTTGCCCGCGGCCACCTCCAGCCGCCCGTGGGGATTGGCCCTGGCGAGCGACAGGAGCCCTTGCAGGACCCGGACACTCTCGATGCCGCGGTGCTTGTGCATCGCGAGCGCCCAGGCTCCGGCACAGGGCCCGATCTCCTCGCAGCGACTGAGCATGTAATTGACGCCGCGGTCGGCGATCCGGCGCTTCAAGGGATGGATGTGCGCGTCGTCGGTCGCGCTTCGCCCGGACTCGGCCCGGGCATGCACCGTCACCGGCTCCATCTTCAGCGTGTAGATCCGCACGAGCCGCGATTCGCCGCGCACCCACAGCTCGCGCCCCAGGTACTCCGGCGGCACCGAGTAAAAGGACCGGTCAAATTCGACGTGGCCGTCGAGATGCACCTTGCGTTTTCCCTCGGTGAAGCTCGGAAAGAGGCTCGCCGGCAGGGGCCGCAGAGCGGCCTTCTCCACCTCGAGGAAGTGTTTCCCAACCTGCTGGCGGGTGGTCCCGTGGATCCGCGTGTCCGCCACGTTCCTCTCCCAGTCCAATAGGAACGTGTTCTCGGCCGCCAGGCTCTCGAAGGAGCGGCCCTTCAGGGCATTCTCCTGCACGAAGTCGACTCCGCGCTCCACGCGTCCCTTGTGCCGGGGCGTCGCCGGCTTCGTCGGCAGGATCACCGTCCCGTAGTGCTCCGCAAACGCGGCCAGCTTCGGGTTGAGCTCGGGATCAAACCAGTCCGGGTGCAGCACCGCAGCCTTCAGGTTGTCGGGCGCCACGGTCGCCGGGACCCCACCCATGTAACGGAAGGCATTCTCCAGGCACCGAAGGAACGTCTCCGTCTTCTGGTTCCAGACCACCTCGCTGTACCCCTTTCCCGAGAAGCACATCACCGCCCGGAACACGTGCGGCCGGCGCCGGCGCCCGTCCTCCTGCCGGATCCAAGCCCCGAGGCCAAAGTCCACCTGCATCTGCTCGCCCGGCGCAAATTCCATCCTCCGGTAAGGCACCGGCGCCGCCCGCTCCAATTTGCGCACGTAGCGCTTCACCGACTGGTACGCCCCGACGAAGCCGTGGTCGCGCACAAGGTCCTGGTGGATCCGCTTCGCAGAGAGCTGCTGCTCCAACGCCGCCACGATCACGTCTTTCCACGGTTCGCACAGGCTGATACTCGCCTTCGCCGCAGCCAGCGCCGCGTTCACGATCGTTTCCGGGTCCGACGCTGACGCGGCCACCGACCCGGGGGACAGGGTGGTATACTTTGACACCTCGACCTCCAGACTCTCGCCGCTCCCCTCCGCCGTTTCCGCGCCTTCCACTGCTCCCGAGCCGGCGGACGGGGTGGTATACTTTGCGTACCGTCGAACCGTCTTTCGATTCAGCTTTAACTCACGCGCAATGCGTCGTTCTGACCAGCCCTGCGCGGCCAGCGTTTGGATCGTGCTAATCATAGGCTCTTTAAGAAGGTTCATCGCGCCCTTCTCTGCGGATTCTGCCGCAAAGGCGCAATGGCTCCTAAAGGTGGCCTACTTTGACCCTGTCCCT
>CAYNLL010000534.1:0-2555 GCA_964398015.1 uncultured Opitutaceae bacterium
ATGGCGATCGGGTTCTCCAGGGAGTCGACGTTGTTGTCCGTGGCCGTGGCGGTGATCGCCGACACCGAGCCGCCGCTCAGCGTGGCCCCGTTGGTCGGCGAGGTGATCGCGACCGACGGGAGCGAGCCGACGATAACCGTCGTGGGCTGGGGCGTGAGGGTCGACGTCGCGCTCGTCGTCGAGGCGATCACGTTGTCCTTCGCGTCGTAGGCGAGGGCCGTCAGCGTGTAGGTCCCGCCGACCGTGGGCGACCAGCTGAAGTTATACGGGAGCGCCGTGTCGGTGCCGAACAGCACGCCGTTGATGTAGAGCTCGACCTTCTGGATCGTCCCGGGACTGGCCGCGTTGACCGTGACCGGTATGTAGGCGCTCGGATCCTGGGAGTAGTTGGGGATCGGTATCGTCGTCGGAGGCGAAGTCTGCGCCGGGGAGCCTATCGAACAGGTGGGCAGCGGAAGAACAGGCGAAACCACGACGATGCCCTGCAGGGGCGTGGTGCCGGCGACGGTGACCCCGTCCGCCAGGTACGAGACCGCCTTGATGAAGTGGACCGAGCTCACGGGCCCGGGCGGCGTGTAGATGATCGAGTAGGGGTAGTTCGAGGACGAGCCCAGGAGCGCCCCGTCCGCGTAGAACGCCACCTTGGAGACCGCGCCCTCGTTGATGGCCGCCGCCGCCTGGATGACGACCGACGAGCCCAGGGGAACGATCGAATTCGGAACGGGGCTCACGATGGAGATCCCCGTCGCAAAATACTCGATGGCGAGCGAAGTTCCGGTGTGGGCGCCGTCCGTGGCCATCGCGGAGAAATAATAGACGCCAGGCTGCGGCGGGGTCCAGGCGACCGCCTGCGGGATGCCGTCGCTTGCCCCACCCGAGGGAGCGTTCACCGCCTGGCCGATCTCCTCGCCGTTGACGTAGAAGGTGTAGGTGAAGCCGCCCGCCGGAAACGTTCCGGTGGCCAGCGCCCACATCGTGACCGTCGACGTGTACACGCCATTGCCGCCGTTGAGCGGGTTGGCCGTTCCGCCGCCCCATGTCGTGCCGCCGCTCACGCTCACCTCCGTCATGTTCACGGAGAGGAGCGGCAGCGACTGGGCGAGGGCGGCCGGCGCCGCGACCCCCAGAAGCAGGGCAAGGAGGGATGCAAATCTCATTTTCATGATGTCACCTCATTTGTTCCTGGCGTGCGACTCACGGGGCTCACTGGCTGCCCTTCTTGGAATCAGGCTGCGGCGACTCGTTGATGAACGGATCGGAACCGTCCCTGTAGCCTGGCATGTCGGAGCGCCTCAGCTGGAATTCGCGGACCTCCTTCGAGTTGAAGATCTGCTCCACGGGCGCGCCCTCGGCGCTGATCGTCTTTGCCGTGATGAAGATCACCAGGTTGTCCACGACATTGGTCGTTCCGTCCTGCTTGAAGAGGTAGCCGATCAGCGGGATCGAGCCCAGGAGCGGGATCTGGTTGCTCGTCTTGTTGAAGTTGGTGCTGATCAGGCCGCCGATGCCCATCGTGTAGCCGTCCTTCAGGGAGACCTGCGTCACGGCCTTGCGCGTGCCGATGATCGGGATCGAGGCGCCGCTGGCGCCGCCGAAGGTCGTCGTACCCTGATTCTGGCTCACCTCGGGCGCGAGCGTCAGCTTGATGAACCCGCGCGCGTTCACCTGAGGGGTGACCTTCAGGATGATGCCGATGTCCTTGTAGATGAACCCGTCGACCTGGAACGTGCCCGTCTGCTGGTTGAAGGAGTAGCTCGGGATCGGGTACTGCTGGCCCACGTTGATCGTGGCCTCGGTGTTGTTCAGCGTGACGATCGTGGGGTTCGAGACGATCTTCGAGTTGTTGAGCTGCGTGAGGGCCGCGAGGACAAGCTTGAACTGGTCGGCCGAGAACACGGCCGAGAGCACGTTCGTCGAGGTTCCGGTTCCCGTGATGCTCGTTAGCGCCTGGGCCGCCGTGTTGACCGCGTTGGTGACGGTCGTCCCGGCCGTGGTCCCGATGCTGCTGGTCGTCGTGGGCGCGCTGCCGGTGGTGATCGTCGAGGTGCTCGAGAGCGTGCTCGAGCCCGGGTTCGTGCTCGTCGAGCCCGTGGAGCTGTTCGTGGTGCCGCTCGAGTTGTTCACCCCGGACCCGTACGAGTTGTTGTACGAGTAGAGGCCCTGCGCGCCCGGCGTCGCCGTCACGTTGTAGCCGCTGAGCGAGCTCCAGTTGACCCCGATGTTCTTCACGTCGTTGTTGGAGATTTCGACGAACTTGGACTCGATCATCACCTGGTCGGTCGGGCGGTCGAGCTGCTCGATGACCGGGCGGATGCGCTTCATGCGGGACGGGCGCTCCGTGATCACGAGGCTGTTCGTGCGCGGGTCCACGACGATCGTCCCGCCCGCGGCCTTGTCGACGAGGGCCGCCAGCGACGGCTGGATGTCGGCGGCCTTGGCGTAATTGATGACGAAGATCTCCGTGGAAACGGGCTCCTGGGTGAGGCTCTCGTTGCTCACGATCTTGATGATGTTGCCGTCCTCGATGAAGGTGTAGCCCACGGGCGAGAGCACGA
>CAYNLL010000535.1:0-2551 GCA_964398015.1 uncultured Opitutaceae bacterium
CGATGCGCGACGGGACGCACCTGGCGACCGACGTCTACCTCCCCGCGCGGGCAGGCGCACCGGCGGACGGCCGCTTCCCGGTGATCCTCACCCGCACGCCCTACGACAAGGCGACAAACGCGGACGCGACGGCCCGCATGTTCGTCCCCTTCGGCTATGTGCTGGTCATCCAGGACGTGCGGGGGCGCTACCACTCGGAGGGACATTGGTTCCCGATCCGGGACGACCCGTCCGACGGCTTCGACACCGCGCAGTGGATCGGGGCCCAGCCCTGGTCGAACCAGAGCATCGGGACGATCGGCACGTCATACGCGGGCGCCACCCAGCACGCGCTTGCGATCGCCGGCGCCCCTTACGTGAAGGCGATGATCCCGCGCAACGCCATGTCGGACTTCGGGCTCTACGGCGTCCGCCACCACGGCGCGTTCGAGCTGCGCTGGTTCAACTGGGTCTTCACGCTCGGCAATGCCGCGGACACCCCCGACGCGCTCCCGGCGGCGCTCCGCGCGGCCGCCGATCCCGCGAGCGCCCCCGCCCTCGTGGAGATGGGCAACCGCGTCCAGGACTACGTGCTCGGCCTGCCGCTAAGGCAGGGAACGACGCCGCTCAAATTCGCGCCCGACTACGAGAGCTGGCTGATCGAGGCGATGCGCCACGGCGCCTATGACCGCTTCTGGAAGGACCACGGCTCCAGCGTCGTCGACCATCTCCAGGAGTATAAGGACATCCCCGTCTACCACGTGACCGGCTGGTACGACTCGTGGGGCGCCCAGGTCGCCAACATGAACTTTTTGGCCCTGACCCGGACCAAGAGGAGCCTCCAGCGGCTGATCGTGGGTCCCTGGATCCACAGCCAGGAGAGGCTGAGCTACGCAGGCGAGGCCCAGTTCACCCCGGACGCGGCGCTCGACCTGGCCATGTTCCAGCGCCGGTGGTTCGACCATTGGCTCAAGGGCGCCGACAACGGCGTGGACCGCGAGCCGCCGGTGCGCATCTACGTGATGGGAGGGGGCGACGCGCACCGGACGGCCGAGGGGCGCCTGTTCGTGGGAGGCCGCTGGCGCGACGAGCGCGAGTGGCCGCTCGCCCGGACGCGCTACACACCCTATTTCCTCCACTCGGGCGGGGCCCTTTCGCCGGACCGGCCTGCGGACGAGCCGCCCACGACCTACCTTTTCGACCCGCGCAACCCCGTGCCGACGCTCGGCGGAAACATCTCCTCGCAGGGCAAGCTGATGTTCCAGGGCGCCGCCGACCAGCGCGGCCATCCGGGGTTTTGGCTGACGCACGACACGAAGCCCCTGTCGGCGCGCAATGACATCCTCGTGTACAGGACCCCTCCCCTCGCCGCCGACGTCGAGGTGACCGGCCCGCTCGTCGTGAGGCTCTGGGCGTCGTCCAACGCCCGCGACACGGACTTCACCGCCAAGCTGGTCGACGTCTACCCTCCCAGCGCCGACTACCCGGCGGGCGTCGACCTCAACGTCGCCGACGGCATCGTGCGCGCGCGCTACCGCAACAACCTCGAGCACGAGGAGCTCCTCGAGCCCGGCAAGCCGTACGCGTTCACGATCGAGATGTACCCCACCTCCCTTGTGTTCAGGCGAGGCCACCGCATCCGGCTCGACGTCTCGAGCAGCAACTTCCCGCGCTTCGACGTGAACCCGAACACCGGCGAGCCGATGAACGACAACCGCCGGTGGCAGACCGCGGACAACACGATCTATTCGGACGCCGTGCACCCGTCCGAACTGATCCTTCCGGTCATCCCGAACTGAACGCTGCGCCTTGCGCCCGGGCACGATCCCATTGACGCCGCCGCGTCCGAGGCCGACCCTCTCGTCGATGGGACCCCTTGCAAAGACGCCGCCGCAGTCCCATGCCAGGATCATCGGGGTCATCTATCTGCTTTATTTTCTGGTCGCCGTGCTCGCGGATTCCCTGACGTCCCACCGGCGGGTGGTCGCCGGCGAGGTGGTCAACCTCGCCGCGTTCGCCGACTACATCGCCGTCACGCTGCTCTTCTACGGCCTGTTCAAGCCGGTGAACAGGAGGCTTTCCCTGCTCGCTGCGGTGCTGAGCCTCCTGGGATGCCTGGTTGGAATTCTCGACGTGTTTCACCTGGCCCCGGCCCACTTCAGCCCGCTCTGGTTTTTCGGCCCCTATTGTGTCGTGGTCGGCTGGCTTGTACTGCAGTCGACGTTCCTGCCACGAGTCATTGGCGCACTTCTTGTGATGGCCGGGATAGGCTGGCTCGCCTATTTGGCGCCCGCCGTCGAGCACGCCCTCTCGCGCTGGATCATGGGCCTTGGCATACTGGCGGAGGCGATGCTGATGCTATGGCTCATCGCCAAGGGCGTGGATGAGCGGCGCTGGCAGGAGCGGGCCGCCGCCGTGGGCGCGCCTTAGCAGCGCTTCGACCCAACCAAGGGTCCTGGATGGACTCCGCCCGATTCCAGCCAGAGAGGTGCTCCCCGGCGACATACCGTTGCCTAGCCCGAATATTTCCTGAAAAAGGTATCGCGTACCTTGTTACTCCTTGGTTATCAAG
>CAYNLL010000536.1:0-2544 GCA_964398015.1 uncultured Opitutaceae bacterium
CGCTCGGCTCGCCGGTCGTGGTGTGCTCCGCCGTGTCGATGACGTTGCCCTGATAGGTGTGGAAGGCGATGTCGCCGTTGGCCAGGACCTGGCTCGCGTTGACATAGGACCAGGAATCGGTGCGCCCGTCGGATGGGATCGGCACCCCGATGGTCGACTCGTCACCCGTGGCCGATGGGGTCTGTCGCGCGTCAGGAAGGACGTAACCATCAGCGTACGAACGTGAAACATTAGGTACGGTGTACGGAGCGAGGGGCCCGACGACGGAGGGGATCAGCCCCTGGCCCGCATAGGTCGTCTTCGGCCCGTTCAGGAAGAGGCGCGAGCCCAGGCTCAGCGTCGACCTCGGCACGTAGATGAATTCGTCGAGCTGGTTGAAGTTCGGGATCTCCTCGGGCACCGGCTTCTGCTCCTCCTTCTGGTCGTCATCCGCGCGGAGGCCCGCAAGGGGCAGACAGGCAACGCATAACGCGAATCGGAGGAATCTCATGCTTCAGGATTTGGAAAGAGTTGGACGCCGTCTTTATGGAAAAGTTGCATCGAAATTGGCTGCCCGCGACGGCGGGGTCAAGAAGCCTCACGCCCTATTTTCATCGTCGTCGGCGGCCGCGGCGTCCTCCGCGTGCAGGGTGGCAGCAGCCTCGGGATCCTCGGCGGCCTCGCTCTCGCGGGCCTTGCGGATCCTCGCCTTGAGCTCCTCCTCCCTCTGGTCGAGCTCGATCTCCCTCTCCTGCTGTGCCTGGACCTTCTCAAAGAGGCGCGTCTCGCTCTCGTCCATGAAGAGCTCGCGCTCGTGGAGCCCGGCCTGCGCCTCCTTGAGGGCCGCCTCCTGGCGCTCGAGCTCCGCGCGGAGGTTCTCGAGGGCGCTCTTCTCCTCCGGCGAGACGTTAGAGCGGGTCGACTTGAGGGACGCCGCCACCAGCTGGTCCCGCGCGGCCAGCAGGGCCTCGGCCTCCGCGAGCTCCCTCTCGTACTCCCTGAGCCGGATCTCCCTCTCCTGCACGATGCGCTCGCGCTCGGCGAGCTTGAGCTCGAGCTGGCGCAGCGACCGCTCGAGTTCGGCGATCCTTGCGTCCTCCTGGGCGCTGCGGCCGCCCATGGGAGGCCGGGTCGCGGACACCAGCGCCCGGATCGACTCGCGCGCCGACGCCGAGGCCTGGGAGACCGAGAACGGTGAATCCGCCGCGGTCCTCGGCCGGCGCAGCGATAGGTTTCCTAGGGACGCGTCAGTCCTCTTGATCGGTAGCCGGATATTGGGGAGATCTGCCATTCTCGATGGGCCACCGCGACCCTACCGCTTGAAAATGCGCTTGAAGAACCCGGTCTTCCCGGTGGCGGCGTCGCTGACCCCGGAGCCCGGCTTGATCAGCTGGCGGATAAGGTCGGAGACCTTCTTCTCCAGGTCGACGTTGCCCAGCACGCCCAAGTGCCGCGCGACGCCCGTGCCGTCCGCAAAGTCCTTCTGAATCTGCGCGAAGTCCGTCTTGAACCAAACGGCGGCCTCCCTCGCCTTTGCGATCGGGTTCCCCGACCGCGTGGACTGCCCTAGCGCCTCCACGAGGTGGAGGCCCTTCGAGCCCTTCCGGTAGGGCAGGATGTCGACCAGCGTCGCCTCGTCCAGGTTCGAGAGGGCGTTCAGCAGCTTCCTGAAATCGCCCCCGATGATGACGTTCTGCGACATGCCCTGGGCGAAGACCGCAAATTCGCCGAGCGTCTTCAGGTTCTCGAGCTTGCAGAATTCGATCGTGTCGGTGCCCAGGGCCGTCAGCGCGATCGGGAAATTCTCCGCGATGCCGATCCGCGCCATGTTCTTGAGGAGCGGGTTGTCGCGCGCGGCGGCGGCCTCTGTCTGCTCGATCATGTCGCCAAACGGGCTGTCGAAGGCCAGCGTCTCCTTCAGGATGGAGATGAGCAGGTCGAGCTTGTCGGCCGTCTGGCCCTTGAGCGCCAGGAGCTCCAGCGCCTCGTCGTAGCTCAGGTCGATGTACTTGGCGGGCGTCTCGTCCTTGGATTTCACGGGCCACACGGGGCCGTCGAGGTTCTGCGCCAGGCTCGAGAGCTGCGTGTCGACCATGATCGAGCTCGCGAACGTGGTGCGCACTTCGTTCCAGTCCTTCTCGGTGAATTTCAGTTCTGACATTGTGGTGCCCTCTACGATGCAGGTTCGTGCTGAATCAGCTCGGTCGCGAGCTTTCGATAGTCGTTCGTGACGGAATCCCCGGCCGCCTCAATCGTCTCGTTGCCGACAAGGATCACGGGTAGGCCCAGCGCGACGGAGCGGCGTACGACCATCGCGTCGCGGATCTGCGTGGTGAAAATCTTCGCCGTCGACGCGGCGCGCTTGGCCGAACGAAACTGGTTGAGGCGCAGCTGCATCCTCATCTTCGGCACCTCGATGTCGACCCCCGTCCGGATGGAGTTAAAGACGATGCCCTGGACCTGCGCCGGGGGCCCCATGGACGCCTTGCGGAAGCTCCCCGAGAGCTGGTGGAACTTCTGGAGCTTGTCGACGAGGAGCGTGAACCCGATCAGGCTGAGCGCATC
>CAYNLL010000537.1:0-2542 GCA_964398015.1 uncultured Opitutaceae bacterium
GCCCAATGTCCGGTTGGAGTAACCTAGACCCAAAACCTCCGCAATATCGGCATCAAAGCATCTTTGGCTCTGCAAATAGTCGGCCGCAGTCGTGTCGGTTTGAAAAGCTTGGCGATAGAAATTCGCGACCCATGCCAACACGGTCGAATCGGTGTCGGCATCGGCCAATGTAGGAAGTTTAGAGACACTAGACATTTGTTATTCGTCGTCGAGGTGTGTCCTGTTGCGCGCACATATACGTGCGGTTGTTTGGACGTTGCAAGGGCCATTTTTCTTTGTCGTCATCGGCGAAAGCATGCCTTGCACTATCGCATGCAGATTAACGTGTGCGGGTTCTACGGGACCCAAAGCGACTTTTTCTAGTCCATGCCTAAGTCCGTCGGTTACAATCTTCGCACTCTGCGTAAACGCGCAGGAATATCCTTGCGCGAACTGGCACGTCAGATTGGCGAGCCGCCGAGCAATGTGAGCCACTGGGAACGCACCGATTCTCTCCCCGGTGCCGATATCGTGATTCGGGTAGCGAAAGCATTGCGATTGTCGGTCGAGGAGGTTCTCGGTGAGGCGAAGCCCACGAAAGTCGGGCTTTCGAGAGGCAGGGTACGCGAGACTTTTGAGCTGGTTCACATGCTGTCCCATCGGGAACAGGACAAGATTCTCGATGTTGTAGAAGCCCTCCTTGCCAAGACTCCTCGAAACAAGCAGCGCTGACGGGTGCGAGCCGGTTTGCGCGGCAATTCCCTCATTTGAGTGCGAACGAAAGCGCATGGCAGGAGCCGCGCAATGGCTCTCGGGCGTTAGGTCAAAGTGGGTCATGGCCTCGTCCGCGCTGGCCCGCCCAGGCACAGGCCCCTGTGGGCGGTGCGCTGGACGGGCATTTCGCGGGATCATAGACGGCGGTCAGTCCTTGGGATGCGGGCAATCAAGCATGATCGGCTAGAACATGCCCGGTTCCGGCCCGCGATTCGGCGGCACAGGCTCCGGCGGCAGCGGCCTCATTCCCTTCTCGGGGGACGGAGCGCGCTCCTGGGTCTTCTCGGGCTCTTTGGCCTTGGTCGGCTCCAAGTCCGGGCCCTTCTCGAACTGGGCCCGGCGGCTCCCGCCTGTCGAACCCTGACCCTCGCCCGATGGACGGGTGCCTTCCTCTGCATCCGGATATACGGACAACCACGAAATGGGATGCCCTTCATTCTTTTCGAGATCCGCCAGCAGTTTCTTCCGCTGGCTTGCGTCGATCATCTCGCCGAGAGACCCGTTTGTTAACGCATCCGGATCGGTTGTGGTGATCACCCGGTAGGCCGTGTGGAGGTCGTCCGGTATGTCGCTGTCAAAGGCGAACGGGAATTGCTTCCCGTCCACCACGATGGGCTTACCAAGTCGGCGTGTGACGCCGATATATGTCGTTTTTATCATGTGTTTTGTTCTCCGGTTCAGTTGCCCCGCTCAGTGTTAGAGGGGTGGCAAATTGGGTTCGGGCTCCGGCATCGTGGGCTCCGGCCCGGATTCCGGTTCCAGACGCTCGCGCAGCTTCGCTTCGGCGGCGTTGAGGGCAGCCAGCTGGGCGGCTGTATGCCCGCGCTCCAGATCGGGAACGCGCTGGGCATAGGCTTTGCGGTAAAGCAGCAGCCTCGGGCCAATCACCGCCTCGGCTGCCGCGTCCAATGCCCGCGCCAGCGACACATCCAGGGGCACGGCCGTGTTGCCATAACGATGGCGGAAATTGGCCACACTGCTCTTCATCTGTTTGCGTTTGTGCGGACTGATCTCCGCTCCGGCCCTCAACTGGGCGTCGGTTCCGCAACACCAAGGCCCTACAAGTTGAAGACCGGGCCTTCCTATTCTGCCGCCACGGCCGTCCTGCCGGGATAGGCACAGGTCGAAGTGCGGATCGTCCGTGTCGCAATGAAAGGCATAGCCCAGGAGGTAGCGTAGACCCCGAAGCATGCGCTGAGCTTCCTCCAGCCACCTCGTCCTTATTGCGGCCAGCGCCTTCCTCGGATCGCGCCTCGCCGCTATCTCGTCCGCCGTCCAGTCGGACAGCCACGGGGGAAAAGTCGTCGTCAAGACCTCTACGGGCGAGGCCACCCGACGTTTCATCTCCACCGCCGCGCCCTTGCGCCTGGTCTTCGACCTGTACCAACCAAGGAGTTCGGCCTGCCTCTCCAGGAAGTCCGCGAATTCCTCCCCGCCGTCGCAGCGCTTCCAGGTCTGGCCGTTGAAGGTGTATTCGTGCCCCTGGAGTGGACCGAAGACGCGCTTCGGGATCGGATGCTCCGGCGATGGCACCCGCACGAATGTCGCTTGTCGTCGTGCTTCGCCCTCCCGCTTGTCGTTCCGGTGGCTCTTTGACCGGCTGGCCGGGTGCCTCAATTGGCGGCGTGTCTTTGGACGGCTGTGGGTGCTCATAGGATGAATTACGGGGAACGGCTCGGACACTCTCCTTGGCAGGCCGCGGCAGTTGACGCAGCCGCAGCGCGGCGCTGGTCGGGAGGGGTTCAGGGCGAGGGGCAGATTGCCCCTCCCCTGACGAGGGCAACTTTGT
>CAYNLL010000538.1:0-2539 GCA_964398015.1 uncultured Opitutaceae bacterium
TCGTCTCGATCGACGTCCAGGTCGGACAGGCCGTGGCCGAGGGCGCCCAGGTGGCGACGATCGAGGCCATGAAGATGAACACCTTCGTCAACGCCCCCAGGGCCGGGCGCATCGTCTCCGTCTCCGCAAAGGCCGGGGACGCTGTTGAAGAGGGCGCAACGCTGATGGTCGTCGGGTGAGCGAGCCGCGACCCACTCCGAAATGCACCCCCTCATGGAATCCCGAACCCATGAAAAGGGCCACGGCCGCGCCGCCCCGGAGGCGGCCGCCTTCGAGTCGGCCCACGTGGGAGGCTGGGATGTGCGCCGGTACGGGGAGGTCGCCTCCACGGAGGTCATAGCGGCGGCGCTGCCGGCCTGGACCGCGGTTGTCGCCGAGAGCCAGACCGACGGGCGCGGGCAGTGGTCGCGCCCCTTCACCTCCGACCGCGGCGGCTTCTACGTGACGGCCGTGCTCCCCTTCGCGGGCGACGGCGCGCTGTGGCGCGGTTTCGCGCTGGCCGTAGGCTGGGCGGTCGTCACGCGGTTCCAGTCGCGCTCCATCGCCGGGATGCGCCTGCGTTGGCCCAACGACCTGATGATCGGCGCCAAGAAGGTGGGGGGGATCCTCGTCTCCCAGGCGGGGCCCGGGACGCTGTGCGTCGGGATCGGGCTCAACGTCACCAACAGCCCGTGGCTGGAGGATTCCACGCTGCAGTCCACGGCGTGCCGCCTCGCGGACTACGCGAACGCGGAGCACCTGGGGTTCGACATCCTGGAGAAGTCGATCCTGGGGGCGATACGCACCGCGCACTCGAGCTTCTCACAGAGGGGGCTCGGCGGCTTCGTGGACGCCCTCAACCAGAGCTGGGGCGACGCGCGCCACGTCCGCCTCGAGATGGAGCCGGGGGCCCTCCCGACGGAGATCCAGGGGCGTTTCGACGGCATCCTCCAGAACGGGGACCTGCTGCTCGAGGATGCCCGGGGCAAGCCGATCGTCGTGCGGTCCCACCTGGTGAGGCGGCTGCACGAGTGCTAGGCCAGGAGGCGCCGTAAGCCGGCCCGGGGACTACTTGCCGATCTTGTTGAGCAGGCCGAACCCGAGCTTTTCAACCCCGCCCAGCACGCCCCCCGAGGCCACGGTCGCCTGGGAGAGGGAGATCGACTCCTCGTTGCCGTCCCTGCTCAGGACGAGGTCGCCCGTGCTCCACAGCGCGGCCGAGCCGTCCGCAAAGTGGACGGCCACGTCGAGGCCGTGGGTCCAGAGCGTGGGTCCGGGCGCCGTGATCTTCACGACGATCTGCGCGCCCTTCAGTTCGGACGCGGTGAACGGCTCGTCGGTGCGGGGAACGACGACCTCGATGCTGGAATTCGGGCCGATCTCCCGGTCCTGGAGGTCAAGGTAGGCGAGGGCGGGGCCGCCCTCCTTGCCGACGATCGAGATCTCGACCCGGGTCATGGCCGACTTGCCCCTGCTCCCCGACCTCAGTTTCACGTCCATCCTCGTGAACTCATTGGGAGCCATCTGGCGCTGCGGCCGATCCCCGCCCGCCGGGACCGAGGCGGCGGGTCGCGCGCCGACGGCCTGCTGGCCGGACGGCTCGTCGGTCTGGGTGACGCTGCCGTGGCTCAGGACCCTGAAGCCGAACTTCTCGATCCCGCCCAGGAAGGAGCGGTGCGCCACGGCGGCATCCTTGAGGGGGACCGCCTGCTGGTCCCTTCCCCGCGAGAGCACGAGGTCGCCGGAGCCCATGAGGGCGTCCGTGCCGTCCGCAAAGTGGAGGAACGCGTCGAACGTGCTTGTCCACGCGGCGTAGCCCGACGGCGTCACCTTCACGAGGATCTGCTCGTGCTTCATGTCCTCGACAGAGAACCCCTCGCCCGAGGGCGGGACGGTCAGCGACACCTTTCCGTTTGCGGGGAACGCCTGGCCCTGGACGTCCAGGTAGGCCACCGCGGGGCCGCCGTCCAGCGGCACGATCGAGATCTCCAGGCGCGTGGCCGCGTCCTTGCCCCGGCCGGCCGTGGTGAACGCGATGTCCATGTGCGTGAACTCCCTCGGGTGCTTGTGCGGGGCCGCCGATGCCTGCGGCGTCCCCGGGGTCGTGCCCGCCCCGGCGTCCTTGCTCAGAAGCTTGAATCCGATCTTTGCCATCCCGCCGAAGAGCCCCTCGTGGGCGACGGTCGCATCCGACAGCGGGACGACGGCCATGGGGTAGCCGCCCGATACCGTGAGGTGGCCCGAGCCCAGCAGGGCCTGGGAGCCGTCGTCAAAGCGGAGGATGACGTCGAAGCCAAAATGCCAAGTGCTGAAGCGCTTCTGGGAGATCTTTACCTGGATCTGCTCGTGCTTGAGCTCGTCCAGCGTGAACCCGGCGCCCGCGGACGGCACGACCTCCTTCACCGTGTGGTAGGCGGGGAACGCCTGTCCCTGGAGGTCCAGGTAGGCGACCGGGGCCCCGCCGTCCTCCGGGACGATGGAGATCTCGACGCGGGTGTCGGTGTCGACTCCCTTGTCGAGCGTGTAGAGCGCCACGTTCATCTGCGTGAACTGCGGCGAC
>CAYNLL010000539.1:0-2537 GCA_964398015.1 uncultured Opitutaceae bacterium
GGATCTCGGCCCTAGACCTGTACGGCGCCGGCCACCCGGCCGTCGTCCTGCTGGACCTGGGTCTGCCCCCCCACCCCGGGACGCCCGAGGAGGGTCTGGCGACGCTGTCGGAGCTGCTGGCCCTCGACAGCCTGGTGAAGGTCGTCATCATCTCGGGCCAGGGGGAGAAGGAGGTAGCGCTTCAGGCCATCGGGACCGGCGCCTACGACTTCCTCGGGAAGCCCGTCGACATGGACGAGCTGAAGGCGATGCTGAAGCGCTGCTTCCACGTCGCCCAGCTGGAGCGCGAGTATCGGGACCTCCAGCGCAAGGTGGACGGAGACTCCTTCGAAGGGATGCTGGGCACGCATGCCCGCATGCAGGCCGTCTTTGACTCCATCCGTAAGGTGGCCACGACCGACGCCCCGGTCCTCATCCTGGGCGAGAGCGGCACGGGCAAGGAGATGGCCGCGCAGGCGATCCACCACAGGAGCGCGCGGCGGGACGGCCCCTTCGTCGCCATCAACTGCAGCGCCATCCCGGAGACGCTGATCGAGAGCGAGCTCTTCGGCCATGAGAAGGGCTCGTTCACCGGCGCTCACGTCCAGCGCAAGGGCCGCATCGAGACCTCGAACGGCGGCACGCTTTTCCTCGACGAGGTCGGCGAGATCCCCCTGCCCCTGCAGGTCAAGCTCCTGCGGTTCCTCCAGGAGCAGCGCATCGAGCGCGTGGGCGGCCGCCAGGAGATCCAGGTCGACACGCGGGTGATCGCGGCCACCAACGTCGACCTGAAGAAGGCGATGCTGGGAGGCACGTTCCGCGAGGACCTGTTCTACCGGCTCGCCGTCGTGCAAATCGCCCTGCCCTCGCTGGTCGACCGCGAGGAGGACGTCGTCCTTCTCGCCCAGAGTTTCCTGAACCGCTTTGCGGAGCAGAACAAGAAGGCGGGCCTGTCGTTCGGGCCCGAGGCGCTCCGCGCCATCCGCAGCTACCCCTGGCCCGGGAACGTCCGCGAGTTGCAGAACCGCGTCAAGCGGGCGGTGATCATGGGCAGCGGCAAGCGCCTGAGCGCCCAGGACCTCGAGCTCGCCCATGCCGCGGGCTCGCCGCACGGTTCCTCGCTCAAGGAGGCTCGGGAGGCCCTCGAGCGGGACATGATCCGCAACGCCCTGCGCAAGCACTCCGGAAAGATCTCCGCCGCTGCCACCGAGCTGGGGATCAGCCGTCCGACGTTCTACGAACTCATGGCCAAGCTGGACATTCCGAAGCCGGAATGAAAAAGGCGCCGCGGGCCATGCCCGGGCGCCTTTGAAGGGATGCCTTTCGGCGGGGGCCTACCTCGAGCAGAGCCTCGCTAGGCGCCGGCCGGACAGCGCCAGGCCGATCAGCGCAGCGCCCACCCAAAGGGCGGTCATTCCGTTGTCGGGCACATTGTTCCCGGCGACGTAGATCAGCTGGTCCTGGTTGAAGGTCTCGCTGCGGCCCGAACCCGTCGTCAAGTCGAGCACGAGGACGCCGAACTCGCCGTCCGTCGCCGCCTTCTCGGCATCGGCGATCGCCGTGTTCAGCTGGGCCGTCGTGTGATGCGTCGGGTTGAAGCCCGGGTCAAACTCCTCGAGGACGTCGTCGGTGAAGATGTCGCTCGTGTCGATCGTGTAGCCGCCCATGCCGAGGAGCGACCAGATCGTGTCCTGGAGCAGCCCCGCGTCCGTCTTGCGGTCCGTGGCGTTGGTGTAGTTGTAGCCGCTGAGCTCGCCCTGGGCGAACTGGGAATAGAGCCAAGCCACGCCCACGGAGAGCTTCGTGCCATTGTCAGGGTTGGGATTGTTGCCCTGGATGTACTCGGTCATCTCGTAGTTGTAGCTCGTTCCCGGGCCGGGCGTGAACTCGTTGTTGTACTCGACGCAGAAGGTCTCAAATCCGGTCAGTCCGCTGATCGAGCCCGAATGGTACGTGTACGTTGCCAGCGAACTGTAGCCCTCCGGCACCCAGCTCTCCGCGTGCCCCGATGAACTCACCATCAAAGCGGTGAACTCGCCACCGTTGCCGCTCTGGTAGGGATTTGCCGGACTCGAATAACCGGATCCCGCAATCAGCTCGACGTTAGTGTTGGCGAATGCTGAGGGATAACCAAAGCATAACGCCGCGATGCCCGCGGCCACGGTTCCAAGGGATTTCCTAAACGGAATGAGCATGATATTGGCCATTAACTAGCAGTACGTGTGCCATGGGCAAGATCCCAATCAATATGCTTACAGAAGATATTAACTTCAAATATGATATGAGAATCCGAATGTCAGCATATCATTTGCAATTAATCAGGCGAAAACCCGATCCTGTAATGTTTTCCGACGGTAAAAATCTCTTCGGAGCTGCTGCGAGTTTTGAGTTCCTTTAGCTGCTGCAGGCAAAGGCATTAAGAGAAAAATTCTTATGCAGCTCGGTGTAAGGATTTTCGTCAGAACCAGGCGAACTTCTCCTTGACGTAGAGAATGTCGAAAGGCTTGAGGTAGAACACGTCATGAGAGTCGCCGTCGAGGACCTTCTTGAGGTTGATG
>CAYNLL010000540.1:0-2534 GCA_964398015.1 uncultured Opitutaceae bacterium
TTGGCACGGACCAGTCGCAGGTGCAGCGCTACCTGAGCGGGACCTCCCTTCGGGAGAGCCGGCTCGGGCTGATGTTCAACGCGGTGTTTAAGATCCCCATGCAGTTCTTCATCCTCCTGCTGGGCGTGCTCATCTTCGTGTTCTACCAGTTCGAGCGGCCGCCCGTGTACTTCAACAAGGCGGCGTGGAGCTACCAGGAGCGGCGCGGCCCGGGCGAGCGGCTGCGCTCCCTCGACGCGGCGTTCACCGCGGCCCACGCGGAGGAGAGCACCCAGCTCCGGGCGTGGATCGACGCCCGCCGCGCCGGAGACACCGCGGCGGCGGACGCCGCGCGCGCGGCGTCCGAGGCCGCGCGCGCCCGGGGCGATGCGGCGAGGGCGGACACGGGCGCCGTGTTGCGGGCCGCCGACCCGCGGGGGGCGGCCAACGAGGCCGACTACGTCTTCATCACCTTCATCCTCGACCACCTGCCCCACGGCCTGATCGGGCTCTTGGTCGCGGCGTTCTTCGCCGCGGCGTTCTCGTCGAAGGCGGGGGAGCTCAACGCGCTCGGCTCGACGACGACGGTGGACATCTACCGGCACGTGGTGAGGAGGGACGCGACCGACGCCCGCTGCGTGGCGGCGTCCAAGTGGTTCACGGCCCTCTGGGGCCTGGTCGCGATCGCCTTCGCCCTGTTCGCGAACCTGACCGAGAACCTGATCCAGGCGGTGAACATCCTGGGCTCGATCTTCTACGGGGTGGTCCTGGGGATCTTCCTCGTGGCGTTCTTCGTCAAGCGGGTCGGGGGCACGGCGATCTTCTGGGCCGCGCTGGCCTCCCAGGCGCTCGTCTTCGCCCTGTACGCCACGCTCAATATCTCCTATCTCTGGTACAATGTGATCGGCTGCGCGGGCTGCATGGTCCTCGGGCTCATCCTGCAGGCGGCGCTCGACGCGGGGGGAGGGGAGCGGCAGGCCCGCGCGCAGCCATGACGCAGCCCCTCATCTGCTTCGGCCAGCAGCCGTGCGGCTTCTTCCCGAGGAGGTTCCTCGCGGCGAAGGTAAGGACCGCCCGGCGCCTCCAGTCCGAGATCGGGGGCGAGATCGTGTTCTTCTGCCACGACAGCGACCATGACCCGCGCGAGACGCAGACCACGCTGCGCAGCCAGGCGACGGGGGAGGCCCGCACGCTCAACTTCTCGTTCGAGAACAGGCTCCAGCGGAAGTTTTCGCCGCTGTATGCCAAGAGGATCGCGGCGGGCTGGCGCGAGAACACGGCCCGCCAGCTTCCCGTGTACGTCGATGGACGCTGGGTCGAGGCGTTCAAGCAGGTGGAGGCCGCCACCGTCGCCGACTTCTGCCTGGAGATGTACCGCCGGATGGGCCTCCTCGAGGGGATCCGGGTGGCGCGCTCGGGCGACCCGGAGTTCCGCCGCGCGGCCTGCGACGTGGACGAGTTCTTCGTGGACGTCCCCTACGAGGGCGAGACTGTGAGGGCAAGATTCGCGGAAGGCGCGTTGCAACTGCACGAGGGCGGGGATTCATTTGTGACACTTCCCGCCGTGCCCTTCGAAAAATCCCAGGTGAGCCCCGCCCGCGACACGCGCCTGCGCTGGATGCAGTCGGTCCTCCACTGCACGCACTACATCGCCGGCGCCGGGGAGCAGGCCTACTTGCGCCCGGAGGAGGCGCCGGAGGTCACCTTTGTCAACCGCGACGCGATCGACCGCCCCGATGAGGCCTACTGCGAAGCCCCGGCCTGATTCCGCCCCGCTGCTGGCGTTCGGCGCGCACCCCGACGACATCGAGTTCGGCTGCGGGGGCATCATCGCGAGCGAGACCGGTGCGGGGACCAAGGTCCACTTCGTCATCTGCTCGCGCGGGGAGTCCTCGACCCACGGGACGCCCGCCGAGCGCACGGAGGAGGCGAGGAAGGCGGCGGCGATCCTCGGGGCGACCGTGGAGTTCATCGAGCTGGACGGCGACGCGAACCTCGAGGTGAAGGAGAGCCACGCGCTGGCGCTCGCGGCCATCATACGGCGGGTGAAGCCGGGAGCCGTGCTGGCCCCGACGCTCGTCGAGAACCAGCACCCCGACCACCCGCGGCTGGGCCGGCTCGTGCGCGACGCCGCGCGCCTCGCGCGCTACGGCGGCGTCGCGAAGCTCAGCCCGGCCCCCGCCCACGCGATCGGCGCGCTGCTCTTCTACGGGGTGACCCCGGAGGCCGAGCCGGCCGGCGTCCTTCCCGTGATGGTGGACATCTCCTCACCCGGAGTCGTGGCGGTCTGGACAAGGGCGATGGAGGCGCACGCCACGCAGCTGCGCGCACGCGACTACGTCGAGCTCCAGCTCGCCCGGGCGCGGGTGCAGGGGCTGCGGGCGGGGGTAGAGTACGCCCAGGCCCTCTATCCGAACGATCCCCTGCTGTTCTCGTCCCTGCGGTCGCTCACGCTGGCGGCGCGCCGCTTCTGACATGGAATCGCCCCGGGCGCTCAAGGTCGGCATCACCTGCTACCCGTCCGTCGGCGGCAGCGGGATCCTCGCCTCCGCGCT
>CAYNLL010000541.1:0-2118 GCA_964398015.1 uncultured Opitutaceae bacterium
ATGGCTACGGTTACGCGCGGGATGGGCATCTGACATTGGAACGGCGTCCAAGTCCCGGGACTGATATCCAACGAGTTGCAATTAACCAAGTCCTATTCCGAAAAAAACTCTGGACGGACCGGCCCCTGCTCCCATGATCTGCCCCGCATCAGGAACGAGCCGGCCCTCAAAACGCCGGTTCCGCCAACCGGGCCGGGAGCGGCCACGGTGGATCGGGTGAAAACCCGGATGTGCGCGGCCGAAAGGCCGCGAACCAAAACGCTCCCGAAAGCGATGACCGACCTGATGCCAGGTCGGTCTTTTGCTTTCAGCCCTGCTGCGCGATTCCATCCACAAAGATCATCACGCACCATGACCAGCACAGCCGAACACTCAGGAATCCGCATCGCCGCGGACAATCCCAACCACCACCTCTGGAACAACCACGGGACGTGGTTCCTGCATTACACGGTCCATCCGACGCCGTTTACCAAGGAGCGAATACGCAGGTCCCTTGGCACCAAGGACCTGGAGGTCGCCCGTTCCCGCAGGGACGCGTTCTTCTCCCATGTCGTGGGGAAGCAGGCCGCCGCCTGAGCCGGCGTCAGCCGGAAACGGCAGGGACCGCCAGAGGACCCTCGAAGGCAACCATGACCTCGGACCCCACGGCATCCGCGAGGAGCCGTCCCTTGGGCTCCAGTCGCACGCGCGTCCCCTCCCGGGCCGCCAGCCCCTCGTCGGCGAGGCGCTCGACGAGCGCCTCCACCCTCCCCCAGGGCGCCTCCGGGCAGCGCACCACGAGCGGGGCGAGATCGACGCCGCCATTCATTCTCAGGCCGAACACCAGGGCGTCCTCGGCGAGCAGGAGCGGGGTCAGCGCCCGGCGGTCGGCCGTCATCCGCACGCCGCGCCCGACGCCGGCGGCCCACTCGGCAAGGTCGGACACGTTGGCGCCCCGCCAGCCCTCGTGCTGGGAGGCGCCGGACGGCCCCAGCCCGATCCACTCGCCCATCCGCCACGTGTTCACGTTGTGGACGCACGCATGCCCCGGGCGGGCGAAGTTGGACACCTCGTACTGCGCGTAGCCGGCGGCGCCCAGGCGCTCCCACGTGCGCTCGTACATCCTCGCCTCGTTCTCGGGGTCGAGCCTCACGCGGCCCTGCGAGAGCTTCACCCAGAGCGCCGTGTCCTCCTCGAAGGTGAGGCAGTAGGTCGAGATGTGGTCGGGGGCCAGCGCCACGGCCTCGTCGATGTCGGCGTCCCACTCGGCGGCGGTCTGGCCCGGCAGGGCGAACATCAAGTCGAGATTGACGCTGCGGAAGCCCGCGTCACGGATGCGCTCGTAGGCGCGCAGCACCCTGTCCCTCGTGTGAGCCCTGCCCAGGGCGTCCAGCAGCTCCGGCCGGAAGCTCTGCACCCCGAGCGACACCCGGGTGACGCCCGCCTCCCGGAGCACGGCCAGGCGCTCCCGCGTCACCGAGGTCGGGGCCAGCTCCACGGTCCACTCGAGGGGGGACGCGCCTCCGGGGATCGCGCGCACGGCGCCGGCCAGGCGGCCCAGGTCCCGGGGCGAGAGCAGGCCCGGCGTCCCCCCTCCCCAGAACACCGTCGAGACGGGCCTGCTCCAGCGCACCAGGCGCGCCTCGCCCGAGATGCCATTGATGAAACCCTCGATCGAATCAGCGGTCGGAGTCACCTGGTAGAAGGCGCAGAAGTCGCACGTGCTGGCGCAGAACGGAACGTGGACATAGAGCCCGAGCGGCTCTGCGCCCTCAGCTTTGGCTTGCTCCTCTGTGGCGACACGCGTCATTAATATCACCGAAATGGACCTCAAACGATTTTCATTCGCGAGACAAATTATCCCCCTGACGGGCGCAGCCTTGACCCTGGCGGCGCTCTGCGGCTGCGCGAACGTGGCGCTCACGAACCTGACGCCCTCGTCGCTGCCCGAGAACCCCTCGGGGATCTATACGTTCACGCTGCGCGTCGCGCCGAAGACGGCCTCGGTGATCCCGGACAGCATCGCGCCGCGCATCGTGGTCGGCGGGGAGAGCCACGACATGAAGCGCAGCCAGGTCTCGACCGAGATCTTCGAGTACGACTACCGGCTGCCCCCCTACCAGAACGACATCGGCTACT
>CAYNLL010000541.1:2128-2519 GCA_964398015.1 uncultured Opitutaceae bacterium
ACCTCGCCCGCTCCCTGAACTTCATCTACGTGGACAACACGGGCGGCGACCTCGTCTCCTCCTCCCACCAGGACTTCACCGCGGTCCAGCGCACGTCGATCGTCGGCCGGTATGTCCTCTCGCTCGAGGCCAACCGGGGCCCCGTCGGCGCCCGCGTCGGGATCCTAGGACGCGGCTTCACGCCGCAGGACCTCGTCGGCTTCGACGGCACGCCCGTGCGCACCGTCTTCGAGTCGCCCACCTCGCTCGGCTTCTTCGTCCCCGCCCTGCCGCCCGGCCGCAACTACAACGTCACGATCTCCGGTTCCACTGGCAACACGCCCGTCGGCGCCTTCCGGATCGACTCGAGCGACGTGACCGTCGACCCCGCGTCGCTCTCGCTGGCGCCCGG
>CAYNLL010000542.1:0-2518 GCA_964398015.1 uncultured Opitutaceae bacterium
AGGAGTACCAGGCCCTCTTGGAGGATGCTGTCCGGCTACAGCTGCGCAGCGATGTGCCGCTCGGCCTGTTTCTGAGCTCCGGGATCGATTCGGGCGCGCTGCTTGCCATCATGAGCAAGTATTCCAACGGCCCCGTCCAGACCTTCACGATCGGCTTCGAGGGCGGCGAGAGCACAAACGAGGTGGATGACGCCCTCGTCCTCGCCAAGATGTTCGGCGCGCAGCCCCATTCGCAGATGCTGGGGCCCGAGGACTACATCAAGTACTACGAACGCTACATGCTCGACGTGGAGGAACCCGTCGGCAACGAGACCGCCGCGGCGTTCTACTTCGTCTCGCGGCTCACGAGCCAGAAGGTCAAGGTCGCCCTCACCGGCCAGGGAGCCGACGAGCCCTGGGCCGGCTATGACCGGCACAAGGGGGCAAGACTCTCGGGCCTCTACAGCCGGCTGCCCGATGTGATCACGAAGGGGGTGGCCCCGCTCCTTGCGAGAGTTCCCGGCCGGATGGAGCGCTTCAAGCGCGGAGTCGCCTCGCTTGGCGAAGCGGACATGCTCACCCGTCTCACCAAGATCTACTCCTTCTTCAGCGCGGACATGAAGGCGCAGCTCTACCGCGGAGAGTTGAAGGAGGGATTCGATGTCGACCCGTACGGAACGCGGCATGCCCTCGCCCGCCTGCAAGGGGACGTGAGCGGCCTCGATCCGTTGACCCAGATGCTTTATATCGACGCCCGGTCAAACCTCCCGGACGACCTGCTCATGGTCGGGGACAAGACCTCGATGGCAAATTCGCTGGAGGCCCGGGTGCCCTTCCTGGACTACCGATTGGTGGAATTCATTGAGAATCTGCCCCCCCAGCTTAAACTTAAGGGAATGACTGGCAAATACCTACACAAGAAGGCGCTGGAAAAATGGCTTCCGAAACCCATCGTCTACCGGAAGAAGAAGGGGTTCGCCAACCCCATAGAGGACTGGTTCCGCGTGGGAATGAAGGACTATGTCGACGACTGCCTCCTGAGCCCGCGCTCGTCCCTCGCCGCCTATTTCGATCAGGGCTACATCCGGCAGATCATTGAGCGCGACCGCTCCGGCAAGGAACAGTACCGCAGGCAGATTTATCTCTTGGTGTCGCTCGAGCTCTGGCACCGCGCGTTCTTCGGCAATTAGGACTCGCGAGCATGGAAGCCCGTTCGCCAGTGGAGTTGTCCGTCGTCATCGTCAACTGGAACTCCAAGGACTATGTCCGTAAGTGCCTCCACTCGCTTTCGAGGCACCACGCCGGATCGAATCTCGAGGTCATTGTCGTCGATGGCGCCTCGTTCGACGGCTGCGACAACATGCTCACGTCTGAGTTCCCGTCAGCGCACTACATACAGAGCGCCACGAATGTCGGCTTTGCGAAGGCCAACAACTTGGGCGTCCGCAAGGCGGCGGGCCCCTATGTGCTCTTCCTTAATCCCGACACGGAATTCATCGAGGACTCGGTCTCCGTGCTCCTCGGCCTGCTCAAGTCGCTGCCGATGGCCGGCGCCGTCGGCTGCCGCCTGCTCAACGAGGATCGGTCGGTGCAGACGAGCTGCGTCCAGGCCTTCCCGACCGCCCTCAACCGGGCGCTGGATTCGGAGCTCCTCCGAAGGATGTTTCCCCGGTGGAAATGCTGGGGGATGCGGGCGCTCCAGTCAAATGAGCCCGCCGTGGTGGACGCCATCTCCGGGGCCTGCATCCTGATGCCAAGGCAGCTCTTTGACGAGATAGGCGGCTTCACGGAGGCCTTCTTCATGTACGGCGAGGACGTCGATCTTTGCTTCAAGATAGGCCGCGCCGGGCGCCACGTCTATTACGTCGGGCAGACCAGCCTCGTCCACTTTGGCGGCGGGAGCTCCCAGCAGAGCGCCAGCAATTTCTCGAATGTCATGTTCCGGGAGTCGACCTACCGCTTCCTCAAGAGGAACCGCGGGGCGCCGGCGGCGATCGCGTTCCGCCTCGCGATGATGGCCAGCGCCGTCGCGAGGTTGATCGCCCTCATCCTCCTGTTGCCCTTTGGTGGGGGACGGGGCATCGGATCCCGGACGGGCTCGCTGAGGAAATGGTTTTTTGTCCTTCGGTGGGGACTCGGATTGGAATCGTGGGTTGCCGATTTTCCGGCGCACCCCTAACTCATCGCACCCGCGATCCAGGCCTGCCATAGGCGACCCTATTGATGAACCCCCTCGGAGTAACAATTCTTCTGGCCTGCATTGCCGTGGTCGTGTCCGCCCCGAGGAAAATCGCGCTGATCGGGTTGCTGGCGGCCGTACTTTTTCTCCCCGAGGAGCAGCAGGTCAACATTGCGGGAATCAATGTCTTCGCGATGAGGTTTGTGGAACTGGCAGGGTTCTTCCGCGTAATCTCCCGTCGGGAGTTCTCCTTCTCCAAGCTGAACGGCTTCGACAAGCTTTTTATCCTGCTCTTTGCGTACACCATGATCGTTTTTCTGATACGGTCGAGGGTGGACCAGGCATTCAGGATCGGCGCGA
>CAYNLL010000543.1:0-2512 GCA_964398015.1 uncultured Opitutaceae bacterium
AAGAACGCAGCCTGATCTACCACCTCTTCGAGAGAGACTTCTTGAAACGCCTGCGTCACAAATCGGAGTAGGCGGTATCTCCAAAATTTGCGGAATGGTGCCCAGGACAGGACTCGAACCTGCACGCCTTACGGCACACGCCCCTCAAACGTGTGTGTCTACCAATTCCACCACCTGGGCATCGAAAACGGGGAGCGTTAAATGAGGGGCAACCGCCATTCGTTGTCCAGCCCTGAAATTGGGTTTTGACGCATTCCCCTCGTTGGGGAACCTTCCGGGCGGCCATCCCCCCATGAAACTCGACGCAATCAAGGACGCCCTGCTCGCCTCCTACGAGATCGACGGCGGAATCAACCACCTCGATGGGGTCAACCTGCCCTCTCAAGAGTCGGTGAACGAGATTGCGAGGAACTGCATGCACCTGCTCTTCCCGGGGTATTTTGAGGAGACGCGCCTCGCGAAGAAGGAGGTGCCGGCCCTGGTGGACACCCTGCTTGCCAGCATCGGCGCCCGGCTCGAGGTGGAGATCGAGAAGAGCCTCCGGTTCTCGAGCGCCAAGGAGCCTGCGGCGCGGGCGAAGGCCCTGGTCCTCGAGGCCCTTGGAAGGCTTCCCGAGCTCAGGAAGGCGATCCGCACCGACGTCGAGGCCGCCTATCGCGGCGACCCCGCGGCCCGCAGCTTCGAGGAAATCATCCTCGCCTACCCCTGCGTGCTCGCGATCTCGCTCCAGCGATTTGCCCACGTGCTCTATGACCTGGGGGTGCCGCTCCTCCCCCGGATGATCACGGAGTTCGCGCACGAGCGCACGGGCATCGACATCCACCCGGGCGCGCAGATTGGGACCTATTTCTTCATCGACCACGGAACGGGCGTCGTCATCGGCGAGACGGCGACCATTGGCTCGCACGTGAAGCTCTACCAGGGCGTGACGCTGGGGGCGAAGTCGTTCGAGATGGACACCCAGGGAAACCCGGTGAAGGGCGTGAAGCGCCACCCGAACATCGCTGACAACGTGACGATCTACGCCCATGCGACGATCCTGGGCGGGGACACGAACATCGGCGCGAACTCCGTCGTCGGGGGCAACGTCTGGCTCCTCGAGTCGGTCCCCGCCAACAGCATCGCATACTTCAAGGCGGACGACCTCGTGATCAGGCCGCGCCAGAAGAAGGAGGCCCTCGTGGGCTATGTCGAGGACTGGGTGATCTAGGCCGGGACGGGGCCGTCAGCGCCGCTGACGGTCGGCGAGGCCGCGGGCGAGCTCGGCTGCGAAGAAGGGCCCGCGGTAGATCATCCCCGTGTAGACCTGGACCAGCGTGGCGCCGGCATCGAGCTTCTCTGCCGCACCGCGGACGTCGGTGATCCCGCCCACGCCGATGACGGGGACCCTTCCCGCGGTGGCGCGCGCGATGTAGCGCACGACCTCGGTCGAGCGCCTGCACAGGGGAGCGCCGCTGAGCCCGCCCGCCTCGGAGACGCCGGCAAAGGCGCCCGTCCGCGCGAGGGTCGTGTTGGTGGCGATGATCCCGTCGAGTCCGAAGTCCCCGACGACGCCGACGACGGCGTCGATCTGCGGGAACCCCATGTCCGGGGCGATCTTCAGGAGGATCGGCACGCGCGCCTTGCCCGGCAGCGCGGCGCGGGCCCTGCCCGCCGCCGTGACCGCGGCAAGAAGCTCGCGAAGGCGCGACTCGTCCTGCAGCTGCCTCAGGCCCGGCGTGTTGGGGCTGGAGACGTTGAGCACGAGATAATCGGCGTGGTCAGCAAGCCGGGCGAAGCTGGCGAGGTAGTCCTCGGGCGCGCGGTCGATGTCCGCCACCTTGGATTTTCCGAGGTTGATGCCGAGCGGTATCCGTCTTTTGCCTACAGCAGGCTGGCGGGCGAGGCGCGCCGCGACCGCCTCGGAACCCTCGTTGTTGAACCCGAGCCGGTTGATGACGGCTTCGTCCCTCGGGAACCGGAACACGCGCGGCCTCGGGTTTCCGGGCTGCGGGACCGCGGTCACGGTGCCGATCTCGACGTGCCCGAACCCGAGCGCGGCGGCCGCGGGCCATGCCGAGGCGTTCTTGTCGAACCCCGCTGCAAGGCCGACCGCATTGGGGAAGCGCAGCCCCATGGTTTCCACCGGCCGGAAGACCCCTGGCGAGAGGCGCGCGATCGCCTCCAGCGCCCGGCAGACGGGCCCGAAGCGCCCGAGCACGGCCATCGAAATCACCGCAAGTTCGTGGGCCCGCTCCGGTTCCAGGCGGAACAGAAGGGGCCGCAGGAATTTTTCATAAGGTGCACCCATGCGGCGCCAGCGTGAAATCCGCGCGCCAAAACGCAAGTATTGCAGTTGAAACCCGCGCCAGGCCAAGGTCTTCCGCATCGAGATGCGGCAAATGCACGCGGACGCCTTTTGTGCTTGTTATTAAACCCCGCGCTCGCACGCTGCGGCAAAAACCTAGCTGCAATCAAGAATCCATGGCCAAGCCCACTTCCACACTCGATTGGTGCATCGTTAGACTCGGCG
>CAYNLL010000544.1:0-2506 GCA_964398015.1 uncultured Opitutaceae bacterium
TTGGGGGAAAAGTGTAGGAAATAGAGAAGTCGCCGCGAAGGACATAGCCTCCGGCCCCGTTCTGAGGGATCGAGGTGGGTGTCCCCAGCGTGCCGGTGCCACCATTGGTATAGAGGTACCACACGGACCGCGTCACCGTCGCCTGGGCGGGGGCCCCGGTGTTGTCGCCGAGAAGGACGGTGATGTTGGCGGGCACGGTGGGCGGCATGGGCAGGCTGGTGCCGCCGTCGGAGACCGACCCGTCCGAATTGGTCCAGCTCAGGCCGTATCCCGTCGAGCTGGTCGGAAGGAACAGGGGCAGGATGTTACCCGAGGAGTCCGTCGACTGCTGGGTGAGGAACTGGTCGGCAAAGGACTTGACGACATAGCGGGCGTGGTCGTTGTACCTCGCCTTGGCCGCAACCCGGTATGCCCCGATCAATGTCGAGAGGATCACCAGGATGATCATCGAGAGAAGCACCGTCGCCACCATGACCTCCACGAGGGTGAAACCGGACAATGCGGCGCCTTGGCGCGAAGCGCGCGCGGAGCCTGGCTTTGTGTCGGAAATCATGTGGAGCTGGAAGGAAAGCGGACTGGTTGGACCTGGAACTTCTTGTCGTAATTGCATTGCAAGAAGGAGGCTCTTTCAACGCAATTCTACGTCAAACAATCGTAATACGTAATTCCCCCACTGGAGCATGCAACACCTAGGACTGCTGTTTACGCTGGCCCTGCTTGCGGCTAATTTGTGGGGGTTGATGCTCATGGCGGGATTGTATTGGCGCAACCGATGGTTCGCCCTGGCCGCCGGCCCTATCCTCGCAGTGACAGGGGTATATGCGATCGAGTGCCACCATGGTCTGGGGCCGTCGCTGGCTGGCCTTGGGGCATTTTCCACGTTTGTCTCAGCGGGGTTGATCGCAGCCAGCGCTCTCGCGTGGGAACCCGCGTGGCTCGGGATCCGCGGTACCGCTCTGGTGAGGCAATGGCGCGCCGAATTCGCGCCGAGGCGCCTCGTGGGATGCTTCGCCGTTTTTGGCGCTGTCTTCCTCTATGAGCTGGTGTGGCGCTTCACGTCGCCCGACATCGACGGTTCCTCCGAGAAGATCGCCGACTTCTCCTATATCTGCAGCTACTTCACAGGGGCCACGCTGCCGGTGCCGGATGTGTGGCTCTACCCGTACCTCTCGACGCAGTACTACAGTTTCCAGCACTACGGCGCGGCGCTGATGGGCCGGCTGCTGGCGATCCCGACCGGGACCACGTACAACCTTGCGCTCTGCCTGCTCATCGCCCTCAGCGGAACCGCGTTCGCGGGCGCCGTGTGCATGGTCGCGAGGAAGGCGTGGGTGCGGGCGCTTGTCATCACCTGCTTTGTCGTCGGCGGGACGGGAATGACGCTCCTGGTGCACCTGACGGACAGGAACGTCAACCCGTGGACCAGCATGCGCTTCATCGGGAGCGCGCCGATGGACAAGCCGCCGCTGGGCCCCATCATCAGGGACTACCAGGCTCGGTTCACGCGCATGGAGCTCCCGGGTGAGATCTTTGCGTACGTGGCCTACCTGGGCGACTACCATGCGCCGCTCTCGGGCTACTACCTGATGGGCCTGTGCGTGATGGCGATGCTGCTGTGGGCGCGGTGCCGCCTGAGACGCTACCCGCTGATCGCGGGGTGCACCCTCACGTGGACGCTGCTCTCGGACACGTGGGTGCTCCCGCTGGTGGCGATGGGGATCGTCGCCTGGCTGGTGGTGAATTACCGCGACTGGCGCCTTCTCGTGCCTGCGGTCGCCGCCGGGGCCGCCCTTGTCTGGCTTGCGGCCTGGGTCTACCTCTCCGCGTTCACCAGCTCGGCCGCGGGCTACGACACGGCGATCCGGATGGTGCGGTGGAAGGAGCACACGCCGCCGCTGCTCTTCCTCCTGTTCATGCTTCCGACGATCGCCCTGATCCTCCTGGGGCTCGTTTCGGGCAGCGTGCAGGGACGTCGCCTGGGGCTGCTGTGGATGGCGCTCCTGCTCTTCACGGAGTACTTCTACGTCGACGACATCTACTCGGGGATGTACGAGCGGTTCAACACGACGCTCAAATGGTGGCCGTGGGTGTCGGCCGGCACGCTGATGACACTCGGGCCGTTCGTCCTCGAGCAGGCGCGCCGCCGATGGGTGCGCGTCGCCGGGTTTCTGTTCTGCCTCTACCCCTGCTTTTACGTCCTTGATTTCTGGAGGCCCTTCCTGGGCGGGCCCCGTGACTCGATCGGCAAGATCGAGGGGACCCAGTACCTCATCAAGGACGAATTCCCTCGGCTGATGCTGGGCAGGCTCAAGGTGGAGAAACCCGGGGTCGTGATCGAGCGGCCCGAGAAGGAGGGCGGGTTCACGAACTCGGCGGTGCTCCCCCTCTTCGCCGGCCAGCGCATGTGGCTGGGATGGTTCGGGCACGAGCTGCTCTGGCGCGAGTTCCGCGAGGACATCCGGCGCCGCCACGACCGGCTCCTGCTGTTTTACGACGGGGGCGTGCC
>CAYNLL010000545.1:0-2501 GCA_964398015.1 uncultured Opitutaceae bacterium
GTCGTCGGGCGCGATCTGGACCGACGGCTCGTCGCGCTTTCCGTCGACGATGACGAACGCTGAACCGCCCGCCCTGAATTGGATTACGCCTTTGACTGAGTCATCGGCCTGGGGGCCCTTGCGGCCCGGCTTGGTGTGTGACATTTCTTTTCGGGACCCGCGTGCGGCGAGTCAACCGGCCCCATCCTCCCTCATCCTGCGCCCGTTGGCGAGCGCATTAAGCGGTTTCCGCCGGCGGGCCCCCGCTCAGACGCCGTAGACGTCCGCGGCCTTCCTCTTGAGGTGTGCCAGCAGGGGCGCGGCCGACAGGGCCTTTCCCGTGACCTTCTTCACGAGGGCCCGGGCGCTGTAGCGCTGGCCGTGGGCGTGGATGTTGCGCTGGAGCCACCCCAGCAGCGGGGCGAACTGGCCCCGGGCAAAGGACGCGTCCAGGTCCCCGAGCTCGGCCTGCGCCTGGGCGAAGAACTGCGCCGCATAGAGGTTGCCCAGGGTGTACGTGGGGAAGTAACCGACCAGCCCGGCGGCCCAGTGGACGTCCTGGAGGACGCCGCGCGCGGCGTCCGGCGGTGTCAGGCCCAGGTAGGCCTGCATCTTCTCGTTCCAGGCGCCCGGCAGGTCCTCGACCGCGAGGTCGCCGGTCAACAGGGACTTCTCCAGCTCGAAGCGCAGGAGGACGTGGAGGTTGTAGGTGGCCTCGTCGGACTCCGTCCTGATGAAGCTCGGCTCCACGTGGTTCACCGCCCGGTACCAGTCGTCCTCGGCGATGTCGGCCGCGCCGGGGAAGGACGCCTGGAGGCGGGGGAAGAAGTGGCGCCAGAAGGAGCGCCGCCGCCCCACGAGGTTCTCCCACATGCGCGACTGGCTCTCGTGGATGCCCATGGACACGTAGTCGCCGCGGGGCGTGCCGAAGTGGTCCGCGGGCAGGCCCTGCTGGTAGAGGCCGTGGCCCGTCTCGTGGAGCACGCCGAAGAAGGCGTCGCCGAAGTACCTCTCGTCGTAGCGGGTCGTCAGGCGGGTGTCGTGGGGCCCGAGGTTCGTGCAGAAGGGGTGGACGCTCTGGTCGAGCCTGCCGGACTCAAAGTCGAAGCCGATGGCGGCGGCCGCCTCGCGGGCGAAGGCCTCCTGGGCCGCGCGAGGGTAGGTGCGCTCGAGGAGCGCGCCCTGCCCCTTGCGCGGCGAGCCCGCGATCCGCTGGATGAGGTCGACGAGCGGCCCCCGCAGCGACTCAAACACCGCCGTCAGGTCCGCGGTGGTGTCCCCCGGCTCAAACTCGTCGAGCAGCGCGTCGTACGGGTGCTCCCTGTAGCCCAGGCACTCGGCCTGCTGCTGCTTGAGCCTGAGCACCCGCCCCAGCCACGGGGCGAAGGCCGCGAAGTCCGAGGCCTTTCGCGCCTCGACCCACGCCTGCTGCGCGAGGACCGACACGCGCGCCAGCTCCTCCACCAGGCTCGAGGGCATCTTGCGGGCGCGGTCGACCGTGCGGCGCGTCTGGCGGACATTGACCGCGGCGTCCGAGTCCTCGGCCCCGAGGAACGAGGAGCCGTCGAGGGAGGCGAGGGTCTCCCAGAGGCCGGGGGCGACGAGGCGGTCGTGCGCCAGGCGGGCGAGGAGGGCCAGCTGGTCGCCCCGGAATCCCGCGGCCTGCCGCGGGAGCTGGGTCTGCTCGTCCCACTCCAGCGCGAAGGACGTCGACGTGATGAGGCTGATTTCCCGCAGCTCTGCCAGGAGGGCCGCATAGGCCTTTGCGTGGGGCGCCATGCGCGCATTGGAGCGCACGGGCCCCGACGGGTAAAGAAACAAGAGCGGCCCCCTTGCGGGGCCGGCGCCGGCCCGCGCCTCAACCGTCTGGACATCCGGCGGAGTTCGGCGGTACATTCGCCGTCCCTCTCCCATGACCCATCGCCCGCCATCCCGCCGCACGCACCTGGGCCGACGTCCGCCCGGGCCGGGGCGGGGCAAGGGGGGCGCGGGCGCGTCCGCCGCCTCGACGGGGGAGGGCGCATGAAGATCGTCCACGCCGCGAGCGAGCTGTACCCCTACATGAAGACGGGGGGCCTGGCCGACGTCGTCGGCTCCCTCTCCGGCACGCTTGCGGACCGGGGCCATGTCGTCTCGGTCTTCGTCCCGGGCTACCGCGCGGCGTTCGCGCACCCCGCGGTCGCGGCCGCGGAGCGCAAGTTCCGTCTGAGGATCGAGATGGGCGACCAGTACCTCTCGGGCCACGTGCTCGAGTTCTCGCCGAGAAAGAACCTCACCGTGTACCTGGTGTGCCGCGAGGAGTTCTATGCTCCCAACCGGACTTCCCACCAAGAAGTCCTCCTGGCCGCTCAGGCCATTCAAAAGTGCTCCCGTCGCGGCGTGAACCACCATGAAGATGGTGGCGCGTTCTTCTCTGCCGATTCGTCGCAGACGATCGGCTATAGAGGATGGGATGACAAATCTCAGGCGACCGCCCACGAATGTGAGAACGTTGGGTCGAGGATGATCGGTCGGGAGCTCGA
>CAYNLL010000546.1:0-359 GCA_964398015.1 uncultured Opitutaceae bacterium
CGAGCGGTGCACGCCCGAGGCGCGCGACGAGATCCTGCGGATCGTCGCGGACCCCGGGTCGGCCGACGCCTACCTGGTCCCGCGCCGGAATTTTCTCCTGGGCCGCAGGATCCGCCACGGCGGGTGGTACCCCGATTACCGCCAGCCCCAGCTCTTCAGGCGCGGCCGCATGAGGTATGCCGCCGAGGACGACGTCCACGAGGGATGGGAGCTCGACGGCCGGCTCGGGCGCATGGCCAACGCGATCGAGCAGATCCCCTACCAGACGCTGGCCGAGGCCATCGCGAAGATGAACCGCTACACGTCGCTCGGCGTCGCCCGCCAGGAGCGCCAGGGCGCGTCCGCGGGTTTCGTGAAGG
>CAYNLL010000546.1:369-2496 GCA_964398015.1 uncultured Opitutaceae bacterium
CCTCAGCGAGCTTCACTAAGGCGATTCTGCGCGCCAAGTGGGCCTTCTTTAAGTCCTACGTCCTGCAGCTCGGGTTCCTGGACGGCGGCCCGGGCCTGGTGATCGCGCTCCTGCGCTTCGAGAACTCCTTCTACAAGCACGCGAAGCTGGTCGAGCACCGGCGCAACGCCGCGGGCAAGGGCTAGGCGAGCTCGACGCCCCGCGCCTTGGCCGCCCGGATGAGGGCGTCGGCCATGTCGGAGGGGGTCACCGCGACCTCTATCCCGCATTCCCTGAAGACCGCGATCTTCGCGGCGGCCGTGTCCTCGGCCCCGCCGACAATCGCACCGGCGTGGCCCATGCGGCGCCCGGCGGGCGCCGTCGCCCCTGCGATGAAGCCGGCGACAGGCTTGCGGCAGTTCGCCTTGATCCAGCGCGCGGCCTCGACCTCCGCGTTTCCGCCTATCTCCCCGATCATGACGATCCCGCGGGTCTCGGGGTCGTCGTTGAACATCCGGATCACGTCCAGGTGGGAGGTCCCGTTCACCGGGTCGCCCCCGATGCCGACGCACGTGGTCTGCCCGATCGAGCGCACGGTGAGCTGGTAAACCGCCTCGTAGGTGAGGGTGCCCGAGCGCGAGACCACCCCGACATGGCCCTTCCTGTGGATGTAGCCCGGGGCGATCCCTATCCGGCAGCCTCCCTGGGACTTCTCGCCGGCTCCCGGAGCCACGATGCCCGGGCAGTTCGGGCCCAGGAGCCGCATGCGGCCGCCGCCCATCGCGCGCTTCACGCGCACCATGTCCCTCACCGGGATTCCCTCCGTGATCGCCACGGCGAGGTCGAGGCCCGCATCGGCGCACTCGATGATCGCGTCTGCCGCGAACGGGGGGGGGACGAAGATCGCGGAGACCGCGGCCCCCGTGGCCCGCGAGGCCTCGGCCACGGAGTTGAAGATGGGCACGCGGTGCGCCCCGTGCTCGAAGACCTGCCCGCCCTTTCCGGGCGTGACGCCGGCGACGACGCGGGTGCCGTAGTCCAGCGAGAGGCGGGCGTGGCGGCTGCCGAAGTCGCCGGTGATCCCCTGGACGAGGATCTTGGTCTCTGGAGTGATGAGGATGGCCATGGGAGTTCGGGTCTGGGCGGTTGGAGGGGTCGTTCGGGCGGGGGCGCTGGGGCGTCAGGCGACCAGCTTGACGATCTTCTGGGCGGCGTCGGCCATGGAATCGCCCGAGACAATGGTGAGGCCGGAGGCCGCGAGCGTGGCCTTGCCGGCGACGACGTTGTTGCCCTCCAGGCGGACGACGAGGGGAAGGCCGAGGCCGACCTCGCGGACGGCCTCCACGATTCCGGTCGCGATCACGTTGCAGTCCATGATCCCGCCGAAGATGTTCACGAAGATCCCCTTCACGTTGGGGTCGCCCACGATGATCTTGAAGGCCTGCACGACCTGGTCCTTCGAGGCGCCGCCGCCGACGTCCAGGAAGTTTGCGGGGCTGCCGCCGAAGTGCTTGATGATGTCCATCGTGCTCATCGCAAGGCCCGCGCCGTTGACGAGGCACGCGATGCTCCCGTCGAGGGCGATGTAGTTGAGCGCGTGCTTGGAGGCCTCGATCTCCTTCGGATCCTCCTCGTTCAGGTCGCGCAGGGCCAGGATGTCCGGGTGGCGGAAGAGGGCGTTGTCGTCGAAGGTCAGCTTGGCATCGAGCGCGAGGACCTCGCCCGTGGGCGTGGTGATGAGGGGGTTAACCTCGACCATCGAGGCGTCGGTCTCCCAGTACAGGGCGTAGAGGGAGCGGACCAGCCGCGCCGCGTTCTTGGCCTCCGCTCCCGCAAGGCCCAGGCCGGCGACCAGCTCGCGCACCTGGAAGTCGGCGAGCCCGTAGCCCGGATCGACGACGACCTTGAAGATCTTCTCGGGCGTCTCGTGCGCCACCTTCTCGATCTCCACGCCCCCTTCCGTCGACGCCACGATGACCGGCCGGGACGCGGCTCGGTCCAGGAGGATCGCCAGGTAGTACTCCTTCTTAATGTCGCTCGCGACGGTGAAGTAGACGGTCTGCACCTTGCGGCCCGCCGGCCCCGTCTGGGCCGTGACGAGCGTGTTGCCGAGCATCTTGCCCGCGAGGTCCCGGGCTTCCGCCTTGG
>CAYNLL010000547.1:0-2489 GCA_964398015.1 uncultured Opitutaceae bacterium
GTGTTGATCCGGATTCCGAACCAGGCGACGCCGTAGCTGCCGAGGATGCCGAGGATCGACGCGAGCAGGATGACGACCACGTGCCCGGCGGACTGCCCGGAGAGGCCGTAGAAATAATACGTCATGCAGGCCGCGATCAGGAGCCAAAGCACGGCGAGGAACTTGCCCTGCTGGCCCAGGTACGTCTTGCAGGTCTCCCAGATGATGTTCGAGACGTTCGACATCGAACCGTGGACCTGGAGGTTCTTCGTCTGGATGTACTGGATCCACCCGAACGCCATTCCCACCAGGCACACGACAAGACCGGTCAGGAGGACCGCCGAGCCGCTCAGCGAGCCGCCGAGGAAGGACACGGAATCCAGGTCCGGGATCTTGATATCTGACTCGCTTGCGCGAAGGGAGGGGACGAAGGACGCGGCCAATGCGGCTGCGGCGCCCAGTTGCCATGCTTTCTGTATTTTCATGGTAGCTAGTAGGATGAGGGGGTTTGGTTTTTTTTACCAATCCCCCCCCGATCGGGCGAGCCTTTTGTATTCCCGGTGCCCGCTAATCAGCCCAGTGAATGGCGTTCATTATCTCGGCGAGGTGATAGCCCGCCTTCGCCAGCCGTTCCTCCGCAATCGGTGTGCAGGTGGCATCGTAGCCGGCGGGCAGCTTGATCTGGATCTTGCGGAACCCTCCCTTGGGATCGGGGGTTACGGCGCCGAATTCGAGCCCCGCATAGGCTGTCCTCGCCGCCGCCAGGCTCTCCGTGGCCCACTGCTCGGGCCAGTGGTGGTAATCCCCTGTGCTCTTCCACGAGGCGCCGTCGGCCGCGATCCGCTTCTCGAGCAGCGCCGCGAGGACGGGGGCCTCGGGGGACCGAGCGGCCTTGGTCGGCAGCTCGCTGTCCCAGTAGGCGTGCAATTCATCGTAGCGGCCCGGGCCGAAGAAGAGGGCGTTGCCGCCCTTGTCGTTCTCGAGGCCCTTGGCCGCGGCCGGGTCGGTGACGAGCGTCGCAACCCCGTCGGCGCCGACGGTGAAGAATCCGTTGCCGATGTGCAGCGGCTGGTGCTCGTCGCCCACGAAGTGGACCAGCATGAGGAGGGCGACGCGCTTGGGGATGCGCTTGTCGCCCCCGCCCTCGAGGATGTTCACGGCCTCCTCGGCCATGTGGACGACGTCGTTGGGGTTGGCGAAGGCGCCGTCGGGCTCGTAGGCCTTCGAGCCCAGCGGGAGGTCGACGTAGTGCCACTGGCCGTTGTTGGGGAAGAGGGAGTTCATCCTGAGCGCGTCGGGGTCGTCCTTGAGCGGTCCGGTGTGGAAGTAGGCGCTGCGCAGGTCGTCCATCCACGACGCGACCGAGGCCAGGTCGTCGTTGCCGAGGATCTTGACCACGTGCTCCCGCGCCTCGGGCGTGAGGGCCTGCGCCGCGGCCTGCGCCAGGGCCGCGTGGCCCTCCTTGCCCCAGGGGTAGGCTGGCGCTGCGCTGGCGAGGGCGAGAAGGATTGCGGTCCAGATCCTGCGGGAGGTGCGATTCATGATCGCCGAAGATCGCCCTTTCCCAATGGAGTTGGAAAGCCTAATTTCCCATCTCCCCAACACGCGACACCATGCCCCTGGCCCCCACACCCGAACCTCCCTACTACGCGGTGGTCTTCTCGTCGCAGCGCACCGACGGGGACAGGGGATACGGCCTCATGGCCAGGCGGATGGAGGAGCTCGCGGCGACGCAGCCGGGCTACCTCGGGATAGAGAGCGCCAGGGGGGCGGACGGGTTCGGGATCACGGTCTCCTACTGGAGCAGCGAGGAGGCGATCTCAGCCTGGAAGGCGAACGCCGAGCACGCGGTCGCCCAGGAGGCGGGCAAGAGGATCTGGTACGCCGGCTTTGCGCTGCGCATCGCCCGGGTTGAGCGCGCCTACGGCGGGCCCGCGCCCCGCTGAGGCGCGCTACAAAGGCTCGCATTCCGTCCCCCGTTTCCCAGATTTGCCGGATGCCCCTGGCCCGGGTGGCGGAACGGTAGACGCTTCGGACTTAAAATCCGATTTCCGCAAGGAAGTGCCGGTTCGAATCCGGCCCCGGGCACCAGTCCGTAAGCCCTACCGCGGGACAATCCTGTCAAGCCCTTGGGGTTGTCTCACGCGGCCGCTGTGGCCGGTGCATTGGCCTTTGGCAAAGCGGCGGACCTAGTCTTGATTCACTTCAGTTCAGGCGTAGAACCGATGTGGTGCGCCAGTCCGCGCATCCTCTCACGCAATCTTGCAGTGGATCGGAGTGTCCTCGTCGAACGCATAGACCGCGCACAGCCTGTGGTAGCCGTCCGCGATCTGGACCTTGCCGTTCGCCTCGTCGCGGACGAGGAGGAGGGGCGACAGGCGCAGCGCGCGGCCCAATTGGAACAAGCAGCCGCCGAACTGCAATCACGCACGAAATCGCTCGAGGCTTCGGAGGAAGCCGTCGGACAAAAGATGGCCCAACTGCACGAGCAGGAGCTGGTTCTCGCGCGA
>CAYNLL010000548.1:0-1968 GCA_964398015.1 uncultured Opitutaceae bacterium
CGGCAACTACCCCACCCAATGGGTCGATGTGGAAGAGATTCTGCCCGCGACGGTGAGCGTTTAACAGGCCTATGGTTCTTGAATGGAGCAAGGGGATAACTACTTTGGCGACTCTTGAAATCCGTGGACAGGTTGCGCCGGAGCGTGAGAGGATTTGAACCTATGGGGGACTTCATGCGCTATGACATCCGTTAGCGGCATACGCAAGACGCCGTTTCTCTCGGGCGTTTTTCTCATCAGCTTTTCCTCGCTGCTCTTCCAAATCCTGCAAACCCGCGTCATGTCGGTGATGAGCTGGTACTACGTCGCCTTCTTCACCATCAGCGTAGCCATGCTGGGCATGTCAGTGGGCGCCGTGTGGGTCTATCTTTGGCGCGAGCGCTTCCAGCCGGAGCGGCTATCCATCATCCTTTCCGACTTCGCGCTTCTTACGGCGCTGGCCATGCCAGTCTCTGTTGCATTGCAGTTTTGCCTGGTCATTGAGCCGACGTTCCTGATCACCACGGTGTTTTCGTGGACCTTCCTGCTGATCGCCATGGCCGTGCCCTACGTTTTCGCGGGAGTGGTGGTGAGTCTGGCGCTGACACGCAGTCCGTTCCCGGCGGGGCAGGTTTACGGAGTGGACCTGCTGGGCGCGGCTCTGGGATGCTTGGCAGTGCTTGGGTTGTTGAATCTTCTGGACGCTCCGACCGCCGTGATTGTGGCCGGCGCGGTCTCCGGGCTGTCCTCGATGGCATTTGCCGCCAGTTGCAGCGATGATCAGAGACTTTGCACCTCAAAGCGCTGGCGGGAACGGCCTGCGGCGGTCGTCATCACGTTGCTGGCCGTGGCATTCTTCACCGCATTCTCGTCTCTGAGTTTCGGTCCAATCGTGGTGAAGGGCAAGATCGACACGCAGGGCAAACTGCAAGTGTACGAGCGGTGGAATTCCTATTCCCGCGTCCGGGCGAGTCGCCCTCAAAGCCTGCATCCGCTGCTGTGGGGGCAATCCCCCAAGTATCCGCCCGATACGGTCGCTTCCATGGTCCAATTGGATATCGACGGCTCCGCCTACACCTCCATGTTCCACTACGACCCCACGCCTGGTTCGAACTCGTTCTTGCAGTACGATCTGGTCAATCTGGCTTATCGTCTTCCGGGCATTCGCAAATCCGCCGTAGTCGGAGTGGGTGGCGGCCGCGACATCGTGTCGGCTCATCTCTTCGGAGTCGCTGACATCACCGGCGTGGAGCTGAATCCGATCTTCATCAATCTGATCACGCGCGTTCCCTTGTACAAGGACTTTTCAAATCTGACAGCCATGCCGAATCTGAAGCTGCACGTGGACGACGCGCGCAGTTGGTTTGCCGCCACCAACGAGAAGTTCGATCTGGTGCAGATGAGCATGATCGACACCTGGGCGGCAACCGGGGCCGGCGCATTCAGCCTGAGCGAAAATGGCCTCTACACCTTGGAGGGCTGGCGCGCTTTCCTGAAAACCATCAACCCCGATGGCTTTTTCACAGTGAGCCGGTGGCACAGCTCGGGCAACGTTGACGAGACAGGACGCATGATCGGTCTGGCGGCAGCTGCCCTGCTGGATTCCGGCGTGAAGGATGTCCGCCCCCATTTGTTTGTGGCGAACTCCGACCATATCGCGACCCTCGTATTGTCCAAGTCGCCGTTCACCGCGGAACAGTTGCGCGTCCTGCACAATGCGGTGCAAGAGGGCGGATTCAGCGAACTGGTATCTCCCGATCGTCTCCCGGATTCACCGTTGCTGCGCCAGATTGTCGAGAGCAACGATCTCGCCGCCTTGAATCGCGTGCTGGGTTCCACCTATCTTGATCTAACCGTGCCGACTGACTCTCGGCCGTTCTTTTTCAACCAAATGCGGATCTTCGATTATCGAAGCCTCGCAGCCATCCTTCGCATCGGACCGGGGGATTGGGTGATTCGCGGCAATCTGATTGTTTTCGCTTTGCTGGT
>CAYNLL010000548.1:1978-2484 GCA_964398015.1 uncultured Opitutaceae bacterium
TTCATCTCGGTCGTCGCGGTCATAGCGACCATCTTGGTGCCCCTGAGGAGCGCCGCGCGCGAGTGTTCGCGGTCCCTGGCTGTTGCCGGCAGCCTCTATTTTTCCATGATCGGCATGGGATTCATGCTGGCCGAAATTGCGTTCCTGGAGTATTTCAGCGTTTACCTCGGTCATCCTGTTTACTCCCTCAGCGTGGTCCTGTTCAGCCTGATCCTGGCCTCCGGCCTGGGTAGCATGACATCGGATTGGTTCAAGCTCAACACGCGCCTAAGACTGCTGGCGTGGGGCGGCTGTGTCGTGGCCTACCTGGCGGTCATGGTTTGCGTCCTTCCGTCTCTTTTCCAGGCCACCACGGCTCATGAACGCCTGCTGCGCATTCTCATTTCGCTGGGGGCAATCATGCCGGTGGGCTTTCTGCTCGGCTTCGCCTTCCCCACGGGAATGCGGCTGGTTTCGGCCATAGATACTCAGCCCACACCGTGGTTTTGGGGCATCAACGGCGCAAC
>CAYNLL010000549.1:0-2467 GCA_964398015.1 uncultured Opitutaceae bacterium
TCGGCGACCCGAACCGCTATCACGTCGTCTGCAAGCAGACGAACAAGGTCGAGGAGCTCGACCCGGCCTCCACGGCCGAGCTGCGCCGCGCCGTGCAGATGGTGGAGGACACGCTTCGAGCCCAGGGCTATGCCGAGGTCGGACACATTGTCGAATTCTTCGGCAAGTCGCCGAGCGCGAGCCGTACCCAGGCCGAGGTCAGCGTGCCCGTCGTTCCGGCGAGCTGAAGGCCGCGTGGCCTAAGCCGCGGCGGTGGCCGCGGCGTAATTCCTGCCAGCCTGGTCCCAGTCGACCACCGTCCAGAAGGCCTCGACGTAGTCGGCGCGGCGGTTCTGGTGCTTGAGATAGTAGGCGTGCTCCCAGACGTCGATCCCGATCACCGGGACGCCGCCCTCGCTGATCGGAGAATCCTGGTTCGCCGTAGAATGGACGACGAGCTTCCCGCCCTTCTGGCTGAGCCAGGCCCAGCCGCTCCCGAAGCGCTTCATCGCGGCCTCGCTCAGGCTCTTCTTGAGCGCGTCCGACGAGCCGAACTGCATTGCGATCGCCTGCGCAAGCTCCCCGCTGGGTTCGCCGCCGCCCTTGGGGGAGAGGATCGACCACCAGAAGGTGTGGTTCACGTGCCCCCCGACATTGTTCCTGAGGGTCGTGCGCAGGGGCTCCTCGATCGCCCGAAGGCTGCCGAGGATCTCCTCCGCCGTCAGGGCCGCGAGGGCAGTCTGGCCCTCGAGCGCCTTGTTCGCGTTCTTGATGTAGGCTGCGTGGTGCTTCGTATAATGGATCTCCATCGTCTGGGCGTCGACATGCGGCTCGAGCGCCGCGTAGCCATAGCCGAGCGGCGGAAGGACGAAGGGCTGGCGGATCGCCCCGGCGCCCGCGGGGACGGCCGCGTCCGCCGCTCGCAGGCCGGTCACGGCGCCAAGTCCAATCAGTGCCGCGCCTCCGCCCATCACCTTGATCGCTTCGCGTCGGGTCATGGCGCCACCATACGGCAACGCGCGCGCCGCGCAAGTCCTAGGGTGCGATCTTCGGGGCCCCCCGCCTAGCTCGAGAGCAGGCGCCGGAGCGTCTCGTCGACCCGCTTGGGGTCGGCCTTGCCCTTCGCCGCGCGCATCACGGGGCCCTTGAACGCGTTGATCGCGCTGTCCTTGCCGCCCTTGAAATCCGCGACGGACTTGGGGTTCGCCGCTATCGCCTCGCTGCACCAGCGCTCCAGCTCGCCCTCGTTGGTCTCGGCGGCCAGGCCCCTGCGGGCCACGACGGCCTCGGGAGCCTCGCCCGTGCGGAACATCTCGCTGAAGACCTCCTTGGCGGCGTTGCTCAGGATGGCGCCCGAATCGACCAGCTTCACCAGGCCCGCGACATGGGCGGGCCTCACCCGGGACTTGGACAAGGCGATCTTCGCCGCGCCGAGCTCGCGCAGCAGGTCGTTTGCGATCCAGTTGGCGGCGGCCTGGGGCTTGCCGCTCTGGCGAGCGGCCTCCTCGAAGAAGTCCCCCAGCTCACGGTCCGGGACCAGGACCGACGTGATCGTGTAGGGCACTGCGTACTCCTTCATGAGCCTGCGCTGCCGGTCGAACGGAAGCTCGGGGCAGGCCGCGCGGATCTCGGCCTTCCACTCCTCGCTGACCTGGACCGGCATGAGATCCGGGTCGGGAAAATACCGGTAGTCGTGCGCCATCTCCTTGGACCTTAGGGAGCGCGAGACGCCGGTCTGCCCGTCGTAGTCGCGCGTCTCCTGCACGATCGTCCCGCCCGAGGCGGCGACGGCGATCTGGCGCTTGATCTCGAGAGCGATCCCATCGCGCACGAACGAGATCGAGTTGAGGTTTTTCAGCTCGACCTTTGTCCCTAGGCCGGTCGCGCCCACGGGCCTGATCGAGATGTTGGCGTCACAGCGCAGCTGACCCTTCTCCATGTCGCAGTCCGAGATCCCGCCGTACACCATCACGGCCTTCAGCGCCGTCAGGTACGCGAACGCCTCCTCGGCCGAGCGGATGACGGGCTCGGAGACGATCTCCATGAGCGGCGTGCCCGCGCGGTTGAAGTCGACGAGGGAAACCCCCTCCCCGTGGTTGAGCTTGCCCACGTCCTCCTCGAGGTGGATGCGCGTGAGGGCGATGCTCTTGTGCTCGCCCATGATGTTGCGCGCGGGGCCGGGCAGCTCGATCTCGACCGACCCGCCGCGGCAGAGCGGCTGGTCGTACTGCGAGATCTGGTAGTTCTTCGGGGAGTCCGGGTAGAAGTAGTTCTTTCGGTCCCACTTGCATTCCCCGGCGATCTCGCACCCGAGGAGAAGGCCGGCCTTGATGATCTTGTCCAGCGCCTCCTTGTTCATCACCGGAAGCGTGCCGGGTAGGGCGAGGACGACGGGGTCCGTGAGCGTGTTCGGCGGCTCGCCGTAGCCCGCGGCCACCCGCGTGAACATCTTCGAGCGGGTCTTCAGCTGGACGTGCACCTCCAGGCC
>CAYNLL010000550.1:0-2462 GCA_964398015.1 uncultured Opitutaceae bacterium
GATCGGCGCCCTGAAGGAGTGCGGCCTCGAGATCCCCGACGACGAGGACGCGAAGGTCAGCTACGTGGAGTACGACGGCGACCTCTTCTGGGTGAACGTCAACCGCCGCGGGGAGCTCTGGGTCAACACGAAGGAGAAGAGCCGCCCCGTGTTTCGTACGGTCCGCGCCGCAAAGGTCGAGCCCGAGGAGGCGCAGAAGCCCGCCGAGGCCGCAGCTCCCGAGGAGGAGAGGAAGCCCCGGCGCCACGAGGCCCAGCCCCAGGAGGCGCCCGCCGCCCCGGTTGCGCTGCCGACCGGCACCGCGCTCCTCGACAGGATCCGGCCGCTCATGCGCAAGAACCGCCGCGAGCCGGGCGGCTCGGGCAGCATGAGCTTCCTTTCCCGCGCCCTGAAGTGCGGCGAGGCTACGCTGATCGAGGCCTTCGTCGCGATGGGGCTCTCGCCGCTTGCCGCGCCCGGCGACCCGCCCGTGTTCGTGCAGATCGGCGACGAGTCATGGTGGCTCAACAAGGACAGCCGCGGCGGCGTCTGGATCAACGCCCGCGAGAAGCGCGGCGACGAGGCCCCGTCTGCGCCCCCTGCGGCCGCCGACCCGAATGCCCCCGCCCCTGGAAATGTGCTGGCCGCGGTCCGGCTCCTGCTGAAGGAGACGAAGACGGGCGCCGTCGCCGCCCCGGTCGAACGCCTCGCTTCCGAACTCTCCAGGTCCGTCGAGGAGCTCATCGGCGCGCTCACCGCCTCGGGGCTGCACATCCCGGAAAAGTCCCGCGAAAAGCCGGTCTTTGCCGAGCACGCGGGCGAGATCTTCTGGCTGAACCGCAACGGCAAGGGCGAGCTCTGGCTCAACGCCAAGGCGTCCAAGTACGCCTCCGGCGACGGCGAGCAGGACGACGGCAGGAACCGCCGCCCCCGCCCGAGGCGCAAGGAAGGGGGGGGCGAGGACGCTCCCGCCGACCCGGCGCCGCAGACCCCCGCGCGGGACCACGTCGCCGAGGTGCCCGTTCCCGAGGCGCCTGCCGCCGAGGCGCCGCCCCCGGCCTGAGACGCCCGGGCCCTCAGGCGCGCGCTCCCCTGCGCTCGCCGACGGCCTCGGCAAGGCGGGCAAGCAGCGGGAGGGTCTTCTCCCAGGACAGGCACTCGTCGGTGAGGCTCTGGCCCCTCACGAGGGGGGACGCCCGGAAGTGCTGGGAGCCCCCGACAAGGTTGCTCTCGACCATGACGGCGGCGACCGCCCGGTCCCCCGCGGCGATCCTCGCCGCAAGGTCGGCGGCGACGGCGACCTGGCGGTCCGCATCCTTGCCGCTGTTGGCGTGGCTGCAGTCCACCATGAGGTGGGGAGGAAGCCCGCTCGCCGCGAGGAGGCCGACCGCCGTGCGGACGTCCTCCGCCGAGTAGTTCGGGCCGCGCGACCCTCCCCTGAGCACGATGTGGGCGTCCTCGTTGCCCGTCGTCTGCATGCACGCAGGCGTCCCGTCGCGGGCCAGCGTCGGGAACCAGTGGGGATGGCGGGCCGCGCGGACGGCCTCGACCGCAACCTGGACATCCCCGTCCGTCCGGTTCTTGAACCCCACGGGCATCGAGAGACCGGACGCCAGCTCGCGGTGCACCTGGCTTTCCACGGTGCGGGCCCCGATGGCGCCCCAGCTGACGAGGTCGGCGAAGTACTGGCCGAGCGTCGTGTCGAGGAACTCGGTCGCGATGGGAAGCCCGAGGTCCGTGATGTCGGCCATGAGCCCGCGCGCGAGGCGCAGACCCTTGCCGATCTGGAAGGTCTCGTCCAGGCCGGGATCGTTGATCAGGCCTTTCCAGCCGAGCACCGTCCGCGGCTTCTCGAAATATACCCTCATGGCTAACAGGAGCTCGCCCGCGTGCCTGCGGGCGGACGCCCCCAGGAGCGAGGCGTATTCCACGGCTGCGTCGGCGTCGTGGATGGAACAGGGGCCCACGACGACGAGCAGCCGGTCGTCGCGGCCGGACAGGATCGCCGCGATCTCCCGGCGCGCGGCGGCGATGCGGAGCGCACCGGCGTCATCGAGCGGGAACTCACCCTCGACGACCGCGGGGGCCGGCAGAGGCCGGGTGGTGCGGATGCGCAGGTCTGAGGTAGGCGAATGCATGCCCGACTGTCCCGTTCGGGGAGCCGCCGTCAGGAGGCGATCAGCGTGCGCGCGCGGGCGACGGCGGGATGGGAGCTCAGGAGGACCTCGGCGAGGCTCGGCGCGACGCCGAGCGCCGAGGCCCTGGAGCGCAGCGAGATCCAGGCGAGCGAGGAGGCGGGGGGGCTGAAGGCGTGCGGGGCGAACGCGTCGAAGACCGCGGAGAGCGGAGGCAGCAGATCCTTGGGGAGGAGGCTCTTCTCGACGAGGAAGAGCCCGAGAAGCGAGCCCAGAGCGTCGATCCACGCCGTGGGCGAGGGCGGGACGGCGTAGGGGATGCCCGAGCCCGCGGGGTAGGGGGCCCAC
>CAYNLL010000551.1:0-2461 GCA_964398015.1 uncultured Opitutaceae bacterium
TGGTCCCGTAGCTCTCGCCGAGGATGAACTTCGGCGACAGCCAGCGCGCGTTCCTGGAGGTGTAGAGCCGGATAAAGTCGCCGACCGTGGCGATGTCCTCCTTGAGGCCATGGAACTGCCTCGCGTCCTCCTTGGGCATCGGCCGGCTGAAACCCGTGGAGACCGGGTCGATGAACACGAGGTCGGTGCGGTCGAGCCAGGTGGACTCGTTGTCGGCGACCTGGTACGGGGGCGGCGGGGCCTCGCCCTCGTCGGTGAGCACCGCACGGCGCGGGGCCACCGCGCCCATGTGCAGCCATACGGAGGCCGATCCCGGGCCGCCGTTGAACAGGTAGGTGATCGGGCGCTTTGACGGGTCCGTGACGTCGTCGAGCGTGTAGGCGACAAAGAACACCTTGGCCTTGGGCTTGAGGCCGTCCTTGTACTTTTCGGCTCCGTCCGGGCCAGCCTTGTCACCCGGCGCGGACGCAGGCGGGCCCCCGTCGGACGGGACGAACGGCTTGCCCTCCTCCTCCTTCAGGATCAGGTAGCCCGCGGTCGCGTGGTACTTGATCACCTTGCCGTCGACCGTGATCGAGTGGGCCGTCACCGAAAGGGTGGGCTCCGGCGCGGGCTTGTCCTCGTTCTTCTCGTCGCCCGGCGGCTTCGGGTCGGCGATCAAGGGACAGGCGAGAAGGGCAACCAGGGTGAGGCCGGCGATCTGGGCGAGGCGACGATGGATCATGGTTCTGGCTCGGTTCGGAGGTTAGGGGCGTGAGCCACCGGGCGCGCGCCGAACCGTGATGCTGGAGGGCCATAGGGTCCGCGAGTGCAAATTTTGGATGGGCGGCAAAAAACGGCGCCCGGCCGGAGCCCGCAGTTGAATTCGCCCCGATTTCCGTATCCTATGGTCGATCAACGCTATGGTACTGGGACTAACCGGGGGGTTTGGCTGCGGCAAGTCGACGACGGCGAAACTCTTCGCCGATCGCGGTTTCCGCCACATCGACTCGGATATCATCGTGCGGGAGCGGGTGCTCACGTCCGAGCCCGTGACCACCGCCCTCAGGGGGCATTTCGGCGAGGGCGTGTTCGGGCCCGACGGGAAGGTGGACCGCGTCGCGCTCGCCCGGATCGTATTTTCCGATGATGCCGAAAGGGCTTGGCTCGAAGAGCTTACGCATCCGCCTTTCTTCAACATCGCCCGGGCGACGATGAGGGCGGAGCCGGCCACCCGATGGATCGTGGAGGTGCCGCTCCTCTTCGAGAAGTCCCTGGAGAATTGGTTTGATTTCACCGTCTGCGTCGCCTGTGATTCCAGCTTGCAACTCCTGCGCCTGGAGCAGCGCGGTTTGGATCGCTTGCTCGCCGGGAAACGCATATCAAAGCAATTGCCGCTGGCTCGAAAGATCGAGCTGTCCGACCTCGTCCTATGGAATGACGGTTCAACCTCGTTCCTGAAGGCCCAGGTCGACCGAATCGTCGACACGCTCGACCGGTCCAAGGCCGGCGCACACCTTTAAGAACCCCTGATGTCCCTTCCTCCCAAGATCGAAGACGAAATCTCCGCATCCGGCGACGACGCGCCCGCAAAGCCGGCCAAGCGCGGGCGGCCGCGCACGCGAAAGGCGGAGGCCGAGCCCGAGGCGGCCCGCGTGGAGGTCCCGCGCGAAGCGGCGCCCGCGCCGATCTTCGTGCCCGACAGGCGGCCCGAGCCGGCCGAGCCGCAGGCGCCCGCTCACGAGGCGCGGGAGCCGTCCGCGCCTGCGCAGCAGCAGGAGCCCCAGGAGGGCGGATCAAACCAGGGCCGGGGCGACGACCGCGCGGTTGGCGACGGCCGCCAGGGCGACGGGCGGCAGGGCGACGGGCGCCAGGGACAGGGCGGGGGCTACACCGGCGAATGGCAGGACCGCAATTCCTGGAAGAGGAACAAGCGCAAGCGCGGACGGCACGGGGGCGGCAACTGGCAGGCGGGTCCCGCCGCGCCTCCGCGCTACCCGCCGCAGCCGCCCCCTCCGTCGCCGGCCCCCGTGCTGGGGGACCTCCCCGACCCGGCCCACTTCGCGGACATCGCCGCCCTCGACGCCCTCGCGAAGGAGATCTCCTCGGGCGGCGCGGAGACCCTCTACCTCGACCACCTCTACTCGCTCAACCTCGCCGACCTGACCGCCTTCGCGCGCGGCCTGAAGGTCCCGATCGAGGGCGCGCCCAACAGGCTCCAGCTTCTGTCGCAGATCTTCACGGAGGCGACGCGGGAGCACCGTCCGCTGGCCGACCGCGGCTACGTGGACATCACCGACAGGGGCGCGTTTATCGTCCACGAGGCCGTCAACTACAGGCTGTACCCCGAGGACTCCTTCCTGCCGGAGACCCTGATCCGGCGCTACGGCCTGAAGCGCGGCCACCAGGTGGAGGTCCTCGTGCGGCCCCCGAGGGGCAACGAGCGCTGCCCGGCGGTCGTGCGCATCGACAAGGTGATGGG
>CAYNLL010000552.1:0-2437 GCA_964398015.1 uncultured Opitutaceae bacterium
GTCACGGACCTGGCGGGCTACCTGAAGCTGATCGACGCACGGGCCGGCAAGCTCGTCCACCTGACGGTTGCGCGCGACGGGAGCGAGAAGACGATCGACGTGCAGCTCAATTCGCTTCCGGGCAGCCCCTGAGTGCGGCGCCGATTCCCGGCGATGGCGTTCCTGTTCGCGGGGTGGGCCACGCCAAAAGGCGCGGCGGTCCTCCCGCCCGTGACGGGCTGACGAACGGAAGCGTCGCCGCAAACGGGTCGGGTTCCGGCGCTCGCGGGCACGCACAAGCCAGGCGGTTGAAGAATGTTGCGTTGAGCTGATGCGCTTGTCTAATCCCGGCGTTGGCCATCGGCGCGAAAATGGATTCCCGGAAATTCTCAGGCCCACGGGGCCTTCCTCGCGTGGATGCCATGGGAGGCTGGAAGGTGGCTCTGCTGCACAATCTGCGCCCGGCCGAGGTTCCCGCCGGCGGACCGGACGACTGCTTTGAGGAATTTGATTCGGGCGAGACGGTGAGGTCGATTCAGGGCGCCCTGAGTGAATTGGTGGCCCAGGTCGTCCCTGTCCCGGCCGACCGTTTGCTGCCCCAGAGGCTGGCCGAGGGTGGTTTCCAGTTCGCATTCAATATCGCCGAGGGGATGGGCCGACGTTGCCGCGAGGCGATTCCGGCCGCCGTCTGCGAACTCCTGGGCGTGCCGTTCAGCGGATCGGACATGCTGACGCTGGGCCTCACCCTCGACAAGTCCATGGCCAGGCGCGTCGTGGAGTCGGAGATGCGGCTTCCGCGGGCCGTCCTGGTCCAGCGCGAGACGGACTTCCGCGACCTCGCGAGCCTGCACTATCCGGTCATTGTGAAGCCCAATGACGAGGGCTCGAGCAAGGGCATACGCGACAACCCGATCGCGGACGATGCAGCCGGCGCGCGCCAGCGATGCGAGCGGCTGCGGGCGCACTACGGCTGCCCATCGATTGTCGAGGAGTTTGTCGAGGGGACCGAAATCACGGTCGGGATTCTGGGGAACACGCCCAACGAGCGAATTCTTGGAGCCATGGAGGTCGAGCCGGTCGACGGCTCGGCGCGCTTTGTCTACTCGCTCGAGGTGAAGCGAAACTGGCGGGAGCGAGTGCGCTATCATGTGCCGCCGCGGATCGAAGCCAGGGACCTCGCGAGGATTGAGGAGGCGGCTGTAAAGGCGTTTCGGCTCTTAGGCTGCCGCGACTTTGCCCGGATCGATTTCCGGCTGGACCCATCCGGGGCGCCATTCTTCCTGGAGTGCAATGCCCTTCCGGGGTTGGATTGCGCTAACAGCGACATTGTCATGCTCTCGAAGCACATGCTCAGCCACAAGGAGCTGGTACAGGAGATCTTCTTGGAGGCGGCCCTGCGGTGCGCTTCCGCGCCGTCGTGAGGGTCCTCGTGGCACATACGCTGCCGCCCGCATGCAGTCCGAGCGGACGGATAGCCGGAGAGTTTGATCTCAGCGAAGCCGCCGAGGCGGTTGCCTCGGTGCTGCCCGGCGCGGTGTCCCGCGGGATTGAGGGCCGCGACGAGGAATTTGCGGAATTGGTGAGGGCGCATCGTCCCGAGGTCGTGTTCAACCTTTGCGAGGCGCCGCTCGGCCGCCCGGACCTTGAGGCGCACGCCGCAGCGCTGTGGGAGTCGCACGGCGTCCGCTTCACGGGGGCGCGCAGCCGGACGCTTGAGTTGTGCCGCCTGAAGCACCGCGTGAACGCGGTGCTTCAGGCGGAGGGGATAGCGGTTCCCAAGAGGGGAACGTTCCCGTGCCTGGTGAAGCCGGCGGAGCAGGACGGCTCGGCTTGGATCACGCGGGACTCGGTCTGCCGCGACGAGGGCGAGCTGCGCGTGGCGCTAGGGCGGATTCCGGCGCGCGCCCTGGTGGAGGAGTTCATCCCTGGGCGGGAGTTCGCCGTGTCGGTCTGGGGGGCGGACACCCCGGATGGCTTCTCGATCGGCGAGACGGTGTTCGCCAAAGGCCTCGAGCTCATCACCTACGACGCCAAGTGGCTGCCCGAGAGCGGCGACTACCTCGGTTCACCCGTCTCCTACGCCACGGAAATCGGCGCCGAGCTCCGCGGCGCGCTCACCGGAACAGCGGCCCGCGTCTGGAGCACCGTCGGCGCCCGCGGCTATCTGCGCGTGGACCAAAGGCTGGACGGGCGCGGAATCCCGCACGTGCTCGACGTGAACCCCAATCCGGCCCTTGGCAGGAGCGGCGGCATCCGCGACGCGGCGGCCGCAGCGGGGTGGACCTGGGAGCGTTTCGTCAACTCGCAGGTCGAATGGGCATGCTGACGCGCAGGCTGACCGCCGCGGACCGGCCGCGGATCGCTGAGATGCTCAATCTCTGCGGTGTCTTCAACGGTGGAGAGGTCCGAGTCGCCCTGGAGGTGTTCGACGAGGGCGTCGCCTCAGCGGATCCGGAGG
>CAYNLL010000553.1:0-1472 GCA_964398015.1 uncultured Opitutaceae bacterium
GATAAGCCTTGGGGCGGGCCATAACCCATATCACGTCACCTACAAACCGGGCGTGCTTGAGGCGCGAGGCATGCGCAAAGGGCAACAGGTCGTAGCACGGCGCGAGACTGTGGGTAAAGCTGCGAAGCTCGCCATCCGCGTGGACCGGACCGAGCTTGCTGCGGATGGCACAGACCTGGCATTCATCACAGCCGAGGTCCAGGATGCGGAGGGTCGCGCGCTGCCCATCACAGACAACGAAGTAACCTTCCGCGCGACCGGAGCCGGCCGCATCATTGGCACGGGGAACGGAGATCCCACCTCCCGCCAGCCAGACACCGGCAGTGTGCGCAAGGCATTTGCCGGCTTGTGCATGGGCATTGTGCAGGCGGCCAGGCAGGCTGGAACCATCACGGTTGAGATCAGCTCGCCGGGTTTGGACTCCGCGACCGCGACAGTGACCGCAGGCGCAGTAGCGTTAACGCCCCAGGTGAAGGCATGGCAGCGGGATGTAATCACGGGTGAAGGTGTCACTGGCCTATGGCGGCCGGTGGTGCAGGACGGCCCTTCTGGACCGGACCCGCTGCAGTTGGCCGTCTCGGGTGACACGCTCTACAGCTTCGTACAAAAGGGCACAGAATTGACCGGCACCTTGGACGGACCACCGGCTAACTTCGGCCCGGCGACGACCGGGGCGATCCAGGGCACAATCGAGGGCAACCACGTGCAGTTCAAGGTGGGAGCCACCACCTACGAAGGCTCTCTGATCAGCGACCATATGGAGTTGCGTCGCTCCGCGCCACCACGTCCCGGTGCAACCGCTCCCCTGCCTGCCGAAACAGGGCCCCGTCCGGTAATCGGTCCCCCACCGCAAGGGTCCGACCCTTCATTTGGCGCCGGCAATCGTGGAGGGTCCCAGCAGCCGCTCGTTCTGCGGCGGTCACAACGGTAGGCGGCCGCCGGAGTCCAGCCAGACGCTAGCTCGCCGCGCTCTCGAAGCGGAGCCACTCGCAACCACGATTCACAGTAGTTACGAGTGGACCAAATAGGTATCGGCAAACGCCCCAGGCTCGAGCTATTCGCCCCGCTGACTTCCCGCCAAGCGCCCGATGTCCTCGCCCGCCGCAGCGGAGAGACCGGGGATTGAAGAAAACTCTGTGCCCCATTCATCCCGGCGATCTTTGCCGGGATGAGTGGGATACGAGGAACCTCCCCTCGAGCTTTTCTAATCCCTAATGCCTACTCCCTGCTTTGTTGTTCCCTCGTCCCTGCTTTCTAAGCCCTAATCCCTAATGCCTAATCCCTGCTTTGTTGTTCCGTCGGTCCCTGTCTTACTACTCCCTATTCCCTAAGCGCCCCATCGGGCGCCACCGGCGTCAGGGCGCCTGAAGTTTTTTGGGCGTTTTCAGCGCACATTGCTGGCACCCGATGCGCTTCGGGTAGAATTGTTCGAAAGACCCGCAAACAACAAACCACTGCGCGCTGTCTTGCCG
>CAYNLL010000553.1:1482-2436 GCA_964398015.1 uncultured Opitutaceae bacterium
TGTTTTTCCAATCCCTAATCCCTATTCCCTGCCCCATCCGCCCTCTGTCCGCCTGAAGTTTTTTGAGCGTTTTCAGCAGATTTTGCCAGCAGCCGGTGCGGTTCGGGTAGAATTGTTCGAAAGAACCGCAAACGACAACAACCCACTGCGCGCTGTCTTGCCGACCGTTCGCCGCATCGCGGTCGGGTTAAATTTCACGTTGAGTTCGTCGTCGAAGTAAGTCAGGAGTTCCACCGCTTGCCACTGCACTGCGCCTTAGCTGTTCGCCGCGTTGCTTCTGCACGTCAGGTTTTTGCGCTCGCGGCACTCGGCGTGCTCGTGGCTCTCGCTCCTGCGGCCAGCGCCCAGACCCATCGGCGCTCACACGCAGCAAGGCACGTCATGGCAAACGTCGCCATGCCCGCCATGGGATTCCTTGCTGACAACGAATTGCCTCTGCAGGGCCAGCAGTACGAGCTCAAGCTGGTGCGGCAGAGTGGCGAAATCGTCGACGTCATCTACAGGGTGGGCGACACCTATATTCTCGAGTCGCTCGACACCCTCAGCCAGTTCCTGCGTGACAGTCACACCGACGAAGTCAAGACCTACGATCCCCGCACCTTCGACGTCCTCCACACCATGCTCCGGAAGCTGAATCGATCGGACAGTGCCATCGAGGTCCTTTGCGGCTACCGGACAAAGGAAACCAACGATGAACTCCGCGAGAGTGGAACCACCAACGCGGCCGAGCACTCTGAGCATATTCAGGCCGATGCGCTCGATATCAGGGTTCCGGGCGTCCCGGCGGTGCAATTGCGCAACGCAGCGCTTTCCCTCGGCGCCGGTGGCGTCGGCTACTACCCCAAAGGTCAATTCGTCCACGTAGACACAGGGCCCGTCCGCAAGTGGACCTTTGCCCCGCGCCGTGCCAGACACGGCCACCGCCATCACCACGCCTGATCCTGCTTTCGCAGC
>CAYNLL010000554.1:0-2435 GCA_964398015.1 uncultured Opitutaceae bacterium
GTCGCGCCCATCATAAGGAGCGAAGCCTATCGCGAGGAAGGGCTAAACCTTGAGGGGTTCTGCCAAGAAAATTTCGGATTCAGCAGGACAAGGGTTCTTGAATGGGTCGTGTCGTTTGAAATGTACCTATGGTTACCTCCCGGAGCCCGCATTGGTTCATCCTTGGAACCGGTCCGCGCGCCCCGAAAGGTTCGACCGGAAAAGCGAAAGGACGTGTGGGAGATCGGTTGGGAAAAGCGCCCACTACGCGGCCCCCGGACAAACGATGTTGAGCGGATCGGTCGTAAGGAGGGATGGCTGATTCCAACGAAGCCTCGTAAAGGGAAAATTGCCGAGTCCACTTCGATTCCGGCGGCTGTCCCCAGCACGACGAAGGTGCAGGCCCTGGGAACTCCCGAAGATGCGTTGGCGGCGATAGAGGAGCTTGAAGCGCTGATTCTTGGCAACCTCCCTTCTGACTGCAAAGAAGCAATTCTCGCGCGCCACCTTTTGCACTACCACGAGCGCCTGGTCTCGAATTTGACAGCGGCAACGGCCGTCCTGCCGGTTTCCCCAGATCAGGCAGGCGACACCATACCCACAGATGACCTTTCGCCACGGGCGAAAATCGTTGCAAGTCAGCCTGAAAATTTGGATGGACGGAAATTCCGTCCACTCACGGAACGTGCGGAATATGAGGAACCTACATCCGAGCACCCGGAAGTTCCCCGCGATCGAACCGCGGTAGCCATCGAATCTGATTCCGCGCAACTCGATGATTCCGCGGGGACCGAGGCCACTAATCCTGTCATCAGCGTCTCCGATAGCGAAGTGACATGCCGTTTTTGCAATCCCACGGACCAGAACGTGTTTAGCAAGTACGGAGTCGGCTTCAGTTACCTTGGTTTCGACAGGGATGCGCAACGAAAACTTTTGGTATACGCAAATCCCAACCCGGTTAAGTTAGGCCCCAAGGCGTCGGAACTCCGGGCTGCTGTCGACAAGGCCCTCAAGGCGATGCCTGAGGAAGCCCGAAGGAAGGTCACCGGTATGCTCGCGAGCGATATCCGCTCGCCGAAAGAACGGAAGATACCGTGCCCTGTGTAGTCTACGTCAGCCTAAAGAGCGTCTCTGATGTTGACCGTTCCCTGGTCTACTGTGGTTCGGCGAGCCACCCCAATCACGAGGGCTATACAGTCGAATCACCACGAGTGTACGGTGATCCGTCAACAAAAGCATTCCTGAAGAGGCTGGCCTATGGTCTCGACTTCCTGAACCGCGAACGCAGTCGGTCGCACCAACTGACCGTTGCGGCACGATGGTGGGTGGGGGCGTTTAAGAAGGGATCGTTTCCTTCAAAAGAGGAGCGCCGTACCTACGAAGCAATGCTTGTGCGAGCCCTCGGCTGTGAGGGTTGGTATGCGTCCTCGTTGCATCTGCATCGTGATGGTTCGGCCGATCTCAACATTTTTGATCCTGGAATCGATTATTCCGGCAAGCTTCCTCTCATCAGAAGATCCCGCCGGATAAATCTTCTCATTCGTGCCCGGGCGGCATCGGACGACTGGTCGTTGACGGTCAATTCTCGCCGCTCTGAAATGGGTGCCGCCCTAATTCCGACCCCAGTTCTGTTTCATGAAGGGCGCAGGATTGAGCGAGGTGAGCTGTCGATCGAGGAACTTTTGGCTGCGGTTGCAGGCTTGAAGAAGCTTGATCTCAGCAGCCTTCCCAAGGCCCTTGATCACATTGGCCTCATGAGGGATGAGTGGGAGGTATACGATAGGCTACGACAACGATGGAAACGTTATAAGCCGATCGAAATCCGGCGAGACGTGGAATATTAAATGGGCCGGATTTGATGCGCCACGTTGGATGGCAAAGACAACGTCCACTGCGACAAATGGCAACGAATTTCAATACGATGCGGACCGTTCACGGGTGATTCAGCTCCAATTCAGCGCGATAAACTCTGGGGCGCCTGCAAACTATACCTGGAAGCGCGTTTATGGCCTCGGTTCGGACATGGAAATCGACTACACGAATACCGCTTCCAGCGGATCGCCGGTTTGGCAGAATACGACGGCTCGTGTATACATTCCCGCGCCAGATGGAGTAGTCGGCACGGCGGAGTTTGCTCCGACTACACCGACAACGACAACAACCTCAGAGAATGGCATCAGTCTTACTGAGCAAGACAAAGTCTACCATTACGAACATCTAGGCTCAATTCAGGCGATAACTCCCGCATTTAATACCTCGACAGCACTTTCCTCAACGGCAGCAGGCGGCCTTGGTCTTTACAGTGAGGATGCGTGGGGGATGCGGCGCAATCCAAACACCTTTTCGGGCCCACCTACGACAACGGACACTGGTGGAACTGCAGGACTGTCTCCCCGAGGGTTTACGATACACGAGATGCTCGACGATCTCAGCCTCGTCCACATGAACGGGCGGAT
>CAYNLL010000555.1:0-2433 GCA_964398015.1 uncultured Opitutaceae bacterium
CTCTGCGATCGTCGTCGAGAGGATGATCGACTCGCAGAGGGAGCAGAAAAACGAGGTGCCGATCGTAATCGCGATGACAAGGGGGAGGACGAAACTGACCATTGCCCCAGATTATGCGCGGGGCCGCCCATTCCGAACACAAAAGAGCCTTGCAGCCGCGGGGGTTTCGAAGGCTACGTAGGGGGCATGGGCGAACTGAAGCACACCCCCCTCAGGGATTTTCACCTGGCCCACGGGGCCAAGCTGGTCGACTTCGCGGGGTGGGAGATGCCCGTGCAGTACCGCAGCATCCTGGAGGAGCACAGGGCCGTGCGGCGGGCGGCGGGACTGTTTGACGTGAGCCACATGGGCGAGGTCGAGGTCCGGGGGCGCGAGGCGGAGGCATTCCTGAACGCCCTCGTGACGAACAATGTCGCAAAGATGTACCCGGGACGGGTCATCTATTCGCCGATGTGCCACCCCGACGGGGGGGTGATCGACGACCTTCTGGTCTACATGCGCGGCCCGGGCGACTACTTCCTGTGCATCAACGCCGGCAACATCGGCGTCGACCTCGAGTGGATCCGCTCCCGTGCGGCCGGGCGCGACCTGGAGGTGGTCGACCGGTCGCGCGACTACGCCCTCATCGCCGTCCAGGGGCCGCGGGCGGCCGGCATCGTCCAGTCGCTCACGCCCGCGGGGCTAGAGGCGGTCAAGTACTACCATTTCACGGAAGGGGCGGTCGCCGGGGTGGCCTGCATCATCAGCCGCACGGGCTACACGGGGGAGGACGGATTTGAGCTCTACCACCGCGCGGGCGACGCCCCGGCCCTCGCCGAGGCCCTCCTCGCGGCGGGTCGGGCGCACGGCCTCGAGCTCTGCGGGCTCGGGGCCCGCGACAGTCTCCGCCTGGAGGCGGGGTTCCCGCTCTACGGGCACGAGCTCACCCGCTCGATCTCGCCGCTCACGGCCGGGCTGGGCTGGACGGTCAAGCTCGACAAGGGCGCCGACTTCGCGGGCTCCGCGGCGCTCGCCGCCGAGAAAAGGGACGGCTCGCGCGAGAAGGTCGTATTCTTCAGGACGGGCGACCGGCGGATCATCCGCCCGGAGACCCCCGTGGCTGCGCTGGACGGCTCCGTCGTCGGGCGGGTGCTCTCGGGGACGCTCTCGCCGATCCTTTCCGAGGCGATCGGGTCGGCGCTGGTCGGCGCCGCCGACCTCGGGGGGCCCCTGCGGGTCGACGTCCGCGGCAGCCTCATCGACTTGCGGCTCGTCAAACCCCCGTTCGTGGAGCTAAAAAAATCATCATGAGCAACGCCCCCGGAGACCTACGCTACGCAAAATCCCACGAATGGCTGAGGGTGGAGGCCGACGGGACGGCGACGGTCGGCATCACCGACTACGCCCAGGGCTCGCTCGGCGACATCACCTACGTCCAGCTGCCGAAGGTCGGCGCGGCCCTCAAGCAGGGGGCGGCGTTCGGCGTGGTGGAGTCCGTGAAGGCGGCCTCCGACGTGTACGCCCCGGCGGGCGGGACGGTGGTCGCCGTCAACGCCTCGCTCGACAGCGCCCCGGAGACGCTCAACAGCGACCCCTACGGGGCGGGATGGATCCTCAAGCTGAAGCTGTCGAACCCGGCCGAGTCGGGCGCGCTCATGGATTCCGCGGCCTACGGGGCGATGACCGCCTGATTTGGGAGGGCCCCGCAGGCGGGTGGCCCGTCCCCTTGAGGCCCGGGCAAAGGGGGATATGCTTGCAGGCATGAAGCGCGGACGCCTCCTCGTCCTTTCCGTGGTGGCGGCGGGCCTGTGCGGCTGCCAGACGTTTCCCTCGGACCGCATCGCGGCAGACCAGGCCGGCTACAACGCGTGGCCTGCGGACGTCCGGGCCAACGTCCGCGCAGGGAGGATCGCCGTCGGCTACACCGAGGAGCAGGTGAGGGTCGCCCTCGGGGAGCCTTCGCTCAAGACGCAGGCCGGCGACCCCGGGAACCTCTCGGAGGTCTGGGTGTACCGCCGGGAGGCCCCCCGGTTCAGCTTCGGCATCGGCGGCGCGGGCATGGGCGGCCACAGCGCGGTCGCGGGCGGCGTCTCGGCGAGCGGCATCAAGCTCGGCCTGGACGAGAACGGCCGCGTCCTCTTCCACAACGGCCTCGTGCACGATTTCTCGGTCCAGGTGCGCTGAGAGGGGGCGGCGCGGGCGCGCCTCGCCTCAGCCCTTGCGCTCCTGCTTGCGGCGATCGGTGGCGCTCAGGATGCGCTTGCGCAGGCGCAGGTTCTTCGGGGTCACCTCGACGAACTCGTCGGCGGCGATGTACTCTATCGCGCGCTCGAGCGAGAGCTTGGTCGCCGGGGTGAGCCCGGTCGCCACGCCCGAGCCCTGCGAGCGGAAGTTGGTGAGCGCCTTGGCGCGGACGGCGTTGCAGGAGATGTCCTCGTTGCGCGGGTTCTCGCC
>CAYNLL010000556.1:0-2429 GCA_964398015.1 uncultured Opitutaceae bacterium
ATGCATCGACCCCCATCGGCCCTAGTCTCCGTTCTCATGCTCCTGGCGGCACTTGCGCCCCAGGGCAAACTCGTTGCGTCAGGCGACGATTTCGCTTCCCAGGGCATAGAGGCCCGCGTCGACGCCCTGCTGGGCAAGATGACAGTCGAGGAGAAGGTGGGCCAGTTGAACCAGCTCTCCGCCGGCTCGCTGACCGGGCCGATGACGGGGCCGGAGCGGGTGGTCACGAACGGCGACAAACTCGTCCAGGAGGGATTGGTGGGGAGCCTGTTTAACGTCGTCACCGCGGGCGAAACCAACGCTTACCAGAAGGCGAGCATCGAGGGCTCGCGCCTTCACATTCCGCTCCTGTTCGGCCTCGACGTGATCCACGGCTTCCGCACGGTGTTTCCGATTCCGCTAGGGTTGTCTGCAAGCTGGGATCCCGAGCTGGTGGAGCAGACGGCGCGGCGCGCGGCCATTGAGGCATCGAGCCAGGGCGTGCGCTGGACCTTCTCTCCCATGGTGGACATTGCGCGCGATCCGCGCTGGGGCCGGATCGCCGAGGGAGCGGGGGAGGATCCCTATCTCGGGTCGATTTTTGCCCGGGCCTACGTTCACGGCTACCAGGGCGCGCGCCTCGGCGACCCGGCGTCCATCGTGGCGTGCGCGAAACACTTCGTGGGTTACGGCGCAGCGGAGGGCGGGCGAGAATACAACACCACAGAGATCTCGGAGCGCACGCTGCGGGGAGTGTATCTGCCCCCATTCCGTGCCGCGGTCGACGCGGGCGCCGGCACGCTCATGTCCGCCTTCAACTCATTAAACGGCGTTCCCTCCAGCGCCAACGCGTTCACGCTCACCCAGGTGCTGAGGAACGAGTGGGGCTTCCAGGGCTTTGTCGTCAGCGACTGGACCTCGATCCGAGAGATCATGCTTCACGGAATCGCGGACGATGAGGCGACGGCGGCGCGCAAGAGCTTCCTCGCGGGCGTCGACATGGACATGCAGAGCAATGTCTACCTTCCCAATCTATCGGCGCTGGTGCGCGCGGGGAGCGTGCCGATGGCGCGCCTCGACGACGCGGTCCGAAGGATTCTCCGCATCAAGGTGGCACTTGGGCTCTTTGAGAACCCGTATGTTGCGGCCCCGGTCGGCGCCAACCCCGCCAGGCTTCCCGAAAGCCGTGCGCTTGCCCGGCGGGCGGCGGAGGAATCCTTCGTGCTCCTCGAGAACCGGAAGGTTGAGGGCGCGCCTCTGCTTCCGCTCTCTGCGGCTCCCGGCCGAAGGATTGCCCTGATAGGACCTCTGGCGGACAGCGCCGAGGACATGCTCGGCTCGTGGTCGTGCCAGGGCGAACCGGGCGACGTGACGACGCTACGCACCGCATTGGCAGACAGGGCGGGACGCGACGGGATGCCGCTTGCCTATGCCCCCGGGACGGACGTCTCGGTCAACTCTACGGCGGGCCTTGGGGCGGCAGTGCGGCTTGCGCAGGACGCGGACGTCGTTGTTCTCGCGCTCGGGGAGAGCGGCCACAGCTCTGGCGAGGCCTCGGCCCGTTCCAGCCTGGACCTTCCCGGCGCGCAGGAGAGGCTGCTCGAGGCGGTCGTCGCGACAGGCAAGCCCGTCGTCCTCGTCGTGTTCAGCGGGCGTCCGCTGTCTCTCACCTGGGCGGCCGAGCACGTTCCCGCGATCCTGATGGCGTGGTTTCCTGGCGTGGAGGCGGGGCCCGCGCTCGTGCGCACGCTCTTTGGCGAATCCGATCCGGCGGGTCGCCTCACCGTCTCGGTGCCCCGTTCGGTCGGCCAGGTGCCCATCTATTACAACGCACTGAACACGGGCCGTCCGAGGGTCGATCCCATCGGGCTAGGGTCAACGAAGGCGGATCCCTACTATGTGACCGGCTATATCGACCAGACGAACACGCCGCTCTATCCCTTCGGCCACGGACTAACTTACACCTCTTTCAGCTATTCCCCTGTCCGCGTGAGTGCGGACGTGATCAGCGCAAAGGCCGTCGCGCTCCGGCAGGGGGAAATCACCGTGAGCGCCGACATCCGCAACACCGGCCCGCGCGCGGGGACGGAGACGGCACAGCTCTATATCCGGCTGCGCGGAACAAGTGTCGCCCGTCCCGTCAGGGAACTAAAGGGCTATCGGCGCGTGCAGCTGGCCTCCGGCGAAAGCCGGCACCTCGAATTCAAGCTCGGCCTCGACGAGCTGTCGTTTTGGAACATCGACATGAAGGACGTTGTTGAACCCGGTTCTTTGTACATCTGGATAGGCCCGGATGCGGCGCAAGGTCTGCCGGCAAAAGTCGAAATCACGGAGTAGGCCGGGCGCAGGTTTCGCAGGCCTGGGCTACCTACCCTCCTTTGCTAGGAGCCTGCCGTCCGGGGCAATGGCCTCAGAGGCGGATGATGATCGTGTTTTCCCCGGGCGAAAGC
>CAYNLL010000557.1:0-2423 GCA_964398015.1 uncultured Opitutaceae bacterium
AGGACTACCTGACGCGCTACCCCGGCGGCCTCGTCGTCATCTCCCACGACCGGGCGTTCCTGAACGCCCTCTGCACGGGCATCCTCGAGCTGCGCGGCGGGACGCTCAACCGCTATGTCGGCAACTACGACGACTACCTCACGGAGAAGGAGGCCCGCAAGGAGCAGCAGGCCGCCGCATTCAAGAACCAGCAGCGCGAGATCGCCCACCTGCAGCGGTTCGTGGACCGCTTCGGCGCCAAGGCCTCGATGGCCTCGCGCGCAAAGTCCAAGGAGAAGCAGATCGAGCGCCTCGAGGCCGTCGCCGTCGACGAGCCGCAGGACGACCTCAAACGGATCCACTTCAAGTTCCCGAAGCCCCCGAGGTCCGGCCTGAAGGTGGTGGAGCTGGCCCACGTGCAGCAGGCCTACGGCGACCACGTCGTCTACCGCGACCTCAACTTCACCGCCGAGCGCGGCCAGCGCATCGTGCTCGTGGGACCGAACGGCGCGGGCAAGTCCACCCTCCTGAAGATCCTCGCGGACATCGTCCCGATCAAGGCGGGCACGCGCGAGCTCGGCAGCAACGTCGTCACGGGCTACTTCTCGCAGAACCGCATGGACAACCTCCACGCCGACGCGACGGTGTTTGAGAACGTGATGGAGCTGCGGACCAACGAAAACCAGCTGACCGAGCAGCAGGCGCGCGCGATCCTGGGCGCGTTCCTCTTCCGCAAGGACGACGTCCACAAGAAGGTCTCCGTCCTCTCCGGGGGCGAGAAGTCCCGCCTCGCCCTCGCCCGCCTCCTTGTGAAGCCGCCCAACCTCCTGCTGATGGACGAGCCGACGACCCACCTTGACATCCCCTCGATCGACGCGCTGGTCGGCGCCCTCAAGGAGTTCGACGGCACGTTCATCTTCATCAGCCACGACGTGTACTTCATCCGCGCCCTCGCGCAGAACGTCCTCCACGTCCACTCCGGGCGGCTGACGCCGTACGCGGGCAACTACGACTACTACCTTGAGAAGTCGCGGGCGACCAACGAGCGCGCCGCGCTCACCGCGGGCTTCACCGACGCGCGCCCCGTGCAGGCCGCGGCCCCCGCCGCGGGGGCGGCGAGGCGCGACGACACGAGGGACGCGAGGCGCCCCAGCCCCGCGACGCTGAAGAAGCTCAGGATCGAGATCGGCCACCTCGAGGAGGCGGTGTCCAAACTCGAGGCGAAGCAGAACGAGCTCGCCGCGGCGCTCGAGGCGCCCGAGACCTACACCGAGCCCGGCAAGGCCCAGCACCTGAACCGCGAGCTGAGCACGGTCGTCGACCAGCTGGGGACGGCGACGGCCGCGTGGGAGAAGGCCGCCAGCGAACTGGCCGAACTCGAGAAATAGGGCGCCTCGCCTACCCGATCACCTCGCCGACGAGCGGGGCGGGCTCGCCCGGGGAGTCGCCGACAAGGATCGCCGCGGAGATCATCCCCTGCGCCTCCTCAAGCGCCCGCTCGCCGTTGGCGTGGATGACGCAGAGCGGATCGCCCGCGGCCACCCTTTCGCCCACCTTGGCGAGGCGGCTGACTCCGACGGCGGGATCAACGCCCTCCTCGGCCCTGGCGCGGCCGGCGCCCAGCCGGAGGGCCGCGAGCGCGACCTCAAGGGCGTCGACCCGCGTGACAAAGCCCGCGCGCGGGCTGGCTAGGGTCTTCCTGAGCCGCGCCTGCGGAAGGCGCCCGGGCTCGTCCACGACACGGGGATCCCCGCCCTGGGCCGCGAGCAGCTCCCGGAACTTGGCGAGCGCCGCCCCCGAGGCCACGCCGCGCTCGAGCCGGTCCCGGGCGGCGGCGGGGTCCTTCTCGGCCCCCGCCAGGAGGAGCATGTGGACGCCGAGGGCGTAGGTGACCTCCATGAGGTCCCGCGCCCCGCGTCCCCTGAGGCAGTCGATGGATTCGGCGACCTCGAGGGCGTTGCCGACCGTGCGCCCGAGGGGCTCGTCCATCGCAGTCAGGACCGCCCGCGCCGGCTTGCCCATCGCCCTGGCGACGGAGGTCAGGGCGACCGCCAGCTCCCGCGCGCGCGCCCTGTCCTTCATGAAGGCGCCCCGCCCGTGCTTCACATCGAGCACGAGGACGTCGATCCCCTCGGCGAGCTTCTTGCTCAGGATGCTGGCGCAGATGAGCGGGATGCACTCGACGGTGGCGGTCACGTCGCGCAGGGCGTACAGCCGGCGGTCGGCGGGAGCCAGTTCCGACGTCTGGCAGATGAGCGAGAGGCCGATCCTCCCCACCTGGGCGGCGTACTCGGCGATCGAGAGGTCCATGCGGAAGCCCGGTATGGACTCGAGCTTGTCGACCGTGCCGCCGGTGTGCCCGAGGCCGCGGCCGCTGATCATCGGCACCGCGACGCCGCAGGCCGCCACCATGGGCGCCAGGTGGATCGACACCTTGTCGCCCA
>CAYNLL010000558.1:0-2414 GCA_964398015.1 uncultured Opitutaceae bacterium
AATGCAGAAGCTGTGGATCGTGCCGAAGAAGGCCCGGTCCAGCCTCGCTAGCGGCTCCGGCTCCCCACGGCCGCCCTCACCCATGGCGCCCACGAGCTCGGCGCGCGCCCGCCGTCCGATCTGCGCCGCGGCCTTCTTTGTGTACGTGACCACCGCCGTCTTGCGCAGCAGCTCCCCGCCCTCCTCCGACAGGGCCATCTCCGCCAGCCGCCGGGAAATCGCGGTCGTCTTTCCCGAGCCGGCGTTGGCGACCACCGCGAAGTTCACGCCCCATTCCAACGCGAAGCGGTCGCGTTCGGCCTGGTCGCTGGGCCGGCTATTCATCGGCCTCCTCCTCCGCGTCGCCGCCCGCGTCTTCGCCGAAGGTCGCCTCGAACTTGCGCACGAGGGTGGCGTGAGGGATCGGCGAGCACGCGAGCGGCCATTCGAAGATCGTGTTGAATTCGCTGCGGTCCGGCGTGAGGGCCCCGTAGAGGCCCGACACCAGGTGCCGTCCCAGGACGGAAAGCTTCGCGACGGCGCCGCCGAGCTCCTCCATCGCGATCTCCCTCGGCCGCTCACCCGGCTTGAGCATCCACACCGAGCCCGACGCCCCGAGCGAGCGCGCCGCCTCCAGGTAGACCCCCAGCTGGAGCGAGGCGCCCTTTGAGGCCATGCTCCTGGCGGACAGGCTCGCGCTGCCGCCGGTCTTGAAGTCGACGATGTCGACGCGCGCTCCCTCCCAGCCGGCGCGGTCGCTGAGCACGAGGTCCATGCGGCCCCGCACCTGAACGCTCCCCGCTCCCCCGACGGGGACCGTCGCCTCGCGCGGAAGCGCCAGTTCAACCGCCGCAAAGGGCCGGGAGGGCAGGCCGAAGACCTGGCCCAGAAGGTCGGCGGCGCCCCCTGAGACGTCCCCGTGGAACGAGTCCCAGTACCTGCCGGGCGGCAGGCGCGCCCGGAGCACCGAAAGGCCGACGGCCAGCCGTTCCCGCGCCTCCGCAATCGTCGGCATGGGGAAGAATCCCCCGGCCACGGGCTCGCCCTTGAGCGCGTCCCGAATCACGCTGTGCACCGCCGAACCGAGGATTTTCTCCCGCGCCCGGTGAAGCGGCCTCCAGTCGACCCTCTCGGCCTCCAGCACGGCGTCAAACCACAGGCGGGCCGGGTCGGCTATCCCTTTCTCAATCGCGCTTGCCGACAGCCGGACGGGCCGTCGCCGGGATGCGGGGTCTCCCAGGAAGAACGCGTCGAAGCGCGCCGACGGGTCTCGCCGCCTCGCCCAGACCTCCCGCCATTCCCCATGGTCCTCCCCCTCCCCTCCCCCCTGGGGCCCGGCCCCGACGTCCGCCTGCCGGGCCAGCGCCTTCGCCCCGGAATCGGCGCCCGAGAGCAAGCCCTTGCTCCACATGATGCGTTCAAGCCAGACATTCGGGTCGAGCGCGACCTCGGTGTCCTTCTCGTCGAACACGGACGCGCTGAAGGTCACACTGGCGCGCGTGTCGCGGGCGATCCCGGCGAGGATCCGCCGCTCGAGCGCCGCGCGCTCGTCGCTCGTCAGAAGGCCCAGGCTGTAGCGTGAGTCCGTGTTCAGGCTCTGCCTCGCGGCGTCGGAGAGCCAGACGCTGGCCTCGCGGCGCGACGGCCAGATGCCTTCATTGGACTCGGCAAGGATGACGTCGGACCATGCGACCGCCGCCGCGCGGCGCGCGGTCGTCAGGGTGACGCGCGCGAACCCCGCGCGCCCCGGCGCGCGCGCGACCGGCCCCTTTACCGGCAGAAAGGCTTTTATCGCCTCCATGACCGCCCGAGCAGGCAGGGGCTCCCTCGAACGCGCCGCGAACTCCCGGAGCGCGGACCATCCGGCAGGCTCCCCGAGCATCAGGCGATCGCGCGCCGCCTCGAAGTGGCCCAGCGCCTCCTCCAGAGGGAGCTCGCCCGGCCAGCACGGCATGAGGAGGCGGCCCACGCGCGCCAGCTCGCGCCAGTCGGTCCTGTCGGACGCTTCGAGGAGCGCCATGTGGGGGGCGAGGGCGTGGTTCTGGACCTCGTCAAAGAGCTCCTCGCAGGCGGCGCGCGCGGCGCCCGGCGAGACCTTGCAGAGGTTCTGGGCCCTGAGCATCGGCCAGATCGCGAGCAACGCGAGTTCGGTAGGCGCGTCGGCCGAACAGCTGACCGCCATCAGCCACCAACTGGCGGGCAACGCGGAGGAGACGGCCACGCAAGCCAACGTGGTTTCCTCGGCCAGCGAAGAGGTTTCCAAGAACGTCGCGGTGGTGGCGGCGGGCAGCGAAGAAATGGTCGCCTCCATCCGGGAAATCTCCAAGAGCGCCAACGAGAGCGCCCGGGTGGCCAAGAACGCGGTAGCGGTGGCCGAAAGCACCAATCACACGATCACCAAGCTGGGCGACTCCAGCGTCGAAATCGGCAAGGTA
>CAYNLL010000559.1:0-2395 GCA_964398015.1 uncultured Opitutaceae bacterium
GTCTCGACCGACGAATCGACCTGGGTGCTCACGACCTACCTCATCTCCAACGCCATCGTCATCCCGTGCACAGCCTGGCTCGGCCAAAGAGTCGGGCGCAAGCGCTTCCTCCTCGCTTGCGTCGGCATCTTCACCCTTTCCTCGTTCCTCTGCGGCGTGGCCACGAGCCTTCCGATGCTGCTCGTCATGCGGATCGTGCAGGGCGCGGGCGGCGGCGCCTTGCAGCCGATCGCGCAGGCCATCCTCCTGGAGAGCTTCCCGAAGGAGAAGCACGGCCAGGCGATGGGCATCTACGGCCTCGGCGTTGTGGCGGCGCCGATCATCGGGCCCGTCGTGGGCGGCTGGATCACGGACAACTACAGCTGGCGGTGGATCTTTTTCATCAACGTCCCAGTTGGGATCGTCGCGATGATGCTCATGCAGAGCTTCATCAAGGATCCGCCCTGGATCCGCAATGCCCGTCCCGGGCGGCTCGACACGGTGGGGTTCGGCTTCATGTCGCTCTGGCTCGGCTGCCAGGAGGTGCTGCTCGACAAGGGCCAGGAGGATGACTGGTTCGGGTCTCCGTTCATCGTCCTGATGGCGGTCCTGGCGGTCGTCGGCCTTGTCGCGTTCGTCGCACGCGTGCTCACGACGCGGCAGCCCTTCGTCGACCTGCGGGTAATGAAGAACCACAACTTCAGCCTCGGCCTGTTCCTGATGTTCTGCGCCGGCGTGACGCTCTACGGGATGACGGCCGCCATCCCCCTCTTCCTGCAGGGCCTCATGGGCTATACCTCCCTTCAAAGTGGCATTGCGATGATTCCCCGCGGCCTGGGCGCCCTGATCGCGATGCCGCTTGCCGGGGCCCTGGTCAGCAGGGTGCAGGGCCGCTACCTCGTGGCCGGCGGTTTTCTCGCCTTCGGATTGGCATCCTTCGCCCTCTCCCGCCTTTCGCTGGACCTCACGCAAGGCCTGCTGTTCTGTCCCCTGTTCATCAGCGGCGTCTCGATCGCCTTCATGTTCGTCCCGTTGAACACGCTCGCGCTGGGGGCCTTCAAATCCGAGCAGATCGGCAACGCGAGCGGCATCTTCAACCTCATGCGCAACGTCGGCGGCAGCGTAGGCATCTCGCTCGTCACGACCCTGGTCGCGAGAAACGCCCAAGCGCAGCAGGTGGTTCTGGCGGCCCGCCTGACGCCATACGACGCCGTCGCCCGTTCGGGCCTCCAACACGCGGCCTCCGCTCTCGCGGCGGCCGGCCAGGCGTCCGCACCCCAGAAGGCCCTGGGCTTCATGTACCAGGCGCTGCTCGGGCAGTCCGAGCTCCTCGCCTTCCTCAACAACTTCCGCTGGTTCGCGCTGCTTTGCGTCTTCTGCATCGCCGGCGCGCTCCTCTTCAAGAAATCCCAGGCCCGCGGCCCCATCGCGGTCCACTAAAAAATCGTTCCCATGAACTCCTCGCCCCTGATCCTCTCGGCCGCCCTCGTCGCGGCCACCGCCGGCTGCGCCATCGGCCCCGACTACCACCAACCGTCTGCCTCCGCTCCGGCTCATTGGAGCGAGACGCTTGCCGGCGGTGAGGCGCCAGCGCCGGCAGACGTCACAGCCTGGTGGCGGAACTTCAACGATCCCGAGCTCGATTCGCTCATCGACCGGGCGGTCAGCTCGAACCCGGACCTGCGAATCGCCCAGGCCCGCGTCCGTGAGGCTCGCGCCCAGTACGGCATTGCCGCGGCCGCATTGGCACCCTCGGCCGACGCCTCAGGCGCGGACAGCCGCCAGCAGGCGAGCCATCACCAGCCCGTCCTCGGCTCTGTGCCGCTCCCGCCGAACACGCCCTTCGACAACCAGGTCTACCAGGCGGGTGTCGACGCCTCATGGGAGATCGACGTCTTCGGCGGGCGCCGCCGCGAGGTGGAGGCGGCGCGGGCCGAGGTCGCGGTGACCGAAAACGACCGGCGCGCGACGATGATGGTGCTCCTGGGAGAAGTGGCGCGCAATTACGTCGACGTGCGCGGCTACCAGCGCCGGCTGGCGATCGCGGCCGACAACATTGAAGCGCAGCGCCAGGGGGTGGCGATCGCCCGCGACCGCTTCGCGCACGGCATCGCCACGGACCTGGACGTGGAGGAGTCCTCCACTCTCCTCGCGCAGACCCAGGCGGGGGTGCCCGCGCTTGAGGCGGCGCAGCAGGCCTCGGTGCACCGGCTTGGCGTCCTCCTTGGCCAGGAGCCCGGCGCCTTGCTGGCCGAGCTGTCGGCACGGGCCCCCATCCCCGCGTCGCCCGAGGTCGTCCCCGTCGGCCTCCCCTCAGACCTGCTGCTTCGCCGTCCCGATGTGCTTCGCGCCGAACGCAAGCTTGCGGCGGCCACCGCCAACATCGGCGTCGCCACCTCGGACCTCTTCCCGAAGT
>CAYNLL010000560.1:0-2382 GCA_964398015.1 uncultured Opitutaceae bacterium
ACTTCAACGCCAACTACGGCCAGCACATGGCGATCATGGCCGCCTTCGAGCGGGTCCGCGGGCAGGTTATCGTGACGCTAGACGCCGACCTCCAGAATCCGCCCGAGGAGATCCCCAAGCTGCTGGCCCTCATCGACCTCGGCCACGACTACGTCGGGGGCTTCCGGGTCAGCCGCAAGGACAGCCTCTTCCGCACCATGGCCTCCAGGCTCATCAACCTGGTGCGCAGCCGCACGACGTCGATCGAAATGACCGACCAGGGCTGCATGCTCCGGGCCTACCGGCGGACGATCATCGACGCGATCGTCAAGAGCGGCGCCATCAACACCTTCATCCCGGCGCTCGCCTACAGCTACTCGGCCAAGCCGACGGAGGTGGGGGTGCTGCACGAGGAGCGGCACGCGGGCGTGTCGAACTACTCCCTCTACAAGCTGATCCGGCTCAACTTCGACCTGATCACCGGCTTCTCCCTGGCCCCGCTGCAGCTCTTCACGATGGTGTCCATGGCGTGCGCCTCGGGGAGCCTCCTCCTCGTGATCTACCTGGCCCTGCGCCGGCTGATCATCGGACCGGAGGAGGGCGGGACGTTCACCCTGTTCGGCATCCTCTTCTTCCTGATCAGCGTGACGATGGTGGGGATCGGGCTCATCGGCGAATACGTCGGCCGCACCTACCAGGTGGTCCGGGTCCGCCAGCGCTACTTCGTCCGGGAGATCCTCGAGGCCAAGGACTGAGGCGGCGCCCCGCATGCCCGCACCCCGGATCCTCTTCTTCGGCTACAGCGAGGTCGGCCACGACTGCCTGTCCGTGCTCCTTGAGCGCGGGGACAACGTCGTCGCGCTCATCACCCACGAGGACAACCCGAACGAGAAGATCTGGTTCAAGACGCCCGCGGAGGCCGCGCGCTCCAGGGGCGTTCCCGTGCACACGCCCGAGAAGGTCGGGACGCCGGAATGGATCGAGAGGATCGCCCAGATGCGCCCGGACCTGATCCTGTCGGTCTATTACAGGAACATGATCAGCACGAAGCTCCTCGGGCTCGCCCCCCTCGGGGCCTTCAACCTGCACGGCTCGCTCCTGCCGAAGTACAGGGGCCGCGCCCCCATCAACTGGGCGGTCCTCAACGGAGAGCCGAGGATCGGCATGACGCTCCACCGCATGGTCCGGGAGCCCGACGCGGGGGCCATTGTCGACCAGGAAGGGGTGGACATCGGCCCGCGGGACACGGCCGAGCAGGCGTTCAGGAAGGTCCTTCCCTGCGCCCGCCGCGTGATTGCCCGCCAGATCGACGCGCTCCTCTCGGGCACCGCCGTTGAGACACCGCAGGACGCATCGCAGGCGACCTACTTCGGCGGACGAAAGCCCGAGGACGGGCGCATCGACTGGAGCCAGGACTCCGGGCGGATCTTCAACCTGGTCCGCGCCGTCACCGACCCCTATCCCGGCGCCTTCTGCGACGTGGGGCCCGCCCGGCTCATGGTGTGGTGGGCCGAGCCGGACTCGCCCGCGGCCCGTGGCCGGACGGGACGCCCCGGCGAGGTGCTCTCGGTCTCTCCGCTGGTCGTGGCCACGGGTGACGGAGCGCTTGAACTCACGCGCACAGAGTGGAAGGGCGCGCCGGCCTCGCCCTTGGTCGTCGGCCGGGCGATCTGACTCGCCGCGGCGGTATCCGTTGCGAGCGCGCGGACGGGGTGCCGGCCATGTCGTTAACACTCCCCGCCGAGCTGCTTAACGCATATGGGGTGCGCTAAACGAAATTTTAGCGGAGTTGGCATGCAAGCGGCTAATGCTGGGGGCGGACATTAAATCCGCGTTAATAGCCAATCGGTAGAAAACCTAACACTACCTAACCGTCCCAGCACAACAACAGCCCCAATCCCCGCCAGATAGCCTATTAAGCCCTATGTCTGCTCCCACCAGCTCCGCCGCGCCCGCTACTCCAACGATGAAGCCCACCCTGGGCCTCACCGGTTTGACCGTCAACGCCATGGCCCTGATCGCTCCCGGGGCATTCCTATGGCTCACCTTTGAAGAGCAGGCGCTCTACGGCGCGCCCATGGCCGGTTGCGCCATGTGGATCGGCATCGTGATGGCACTCCTCCTGTGCTACGCGACGGCCGTCAGCTACGCCGAGCTTTCCCGCCTCTATCCGGGCGCGGGATCGTCGTATTTCTACGCGGAGCAGGCGTTCCTGGCGAAGTCCAAGGCGTTCAAGTTCGCGAGGATTGTGAAATTCTTCACGGGTTGGGCGAGCCACCTCTACTACTGGGTGTACCCGGGGTGCATGGTCGGTGTGACGGCGCTTCTTGTCGGTTACCTTTCGGGCTACCTTTTCCCGGACACGTTCAGCGGCGTCTACAACAGCCCGCTCGAGATGTACCT
>CAYNLL010000561.1:0-2369 GCA_964398015.1 uncultured Opitutaceae bacterium
CACCTGCTTCTCGATGTAGAAGTACGGGTCCTGCTTGAGCGAGATGCTGGCGCTCAGCAGGATCGTGAGCCCTAGGAAGGTGAGGCCGATGGCGCAGACGACGATCACCGCCACGGGTGTCGCGATGGTGCGGGCGCGGAAGGGGTCGGCGGGCCTTTCGCTTGCCATGGGGTTTCGCTCAGGGGTTCTTCGGCTGCTGGCCGTTGGCCGCGTCGCGGATCTTTATCACCGGAACCTCCGTCGCGCTCGGCGGCTTGAGGCCGGCGTCGAGATCGGCGTCGCTCGCGGCGGCCGACGGCTGGGCGCCGCTGCCGGCGGGAGCCGCGCCCGCCGGACCCTTCGCGGCCTTCGCCGGCTTGGCCCCCGACGCTGCCGCGCCCTTGTTTGGAATGACGAGCTCCTGGCCGGGCTGTATCTTCCTCGGATCGGAGATGTTGTTGGCGACCGCGATGTCCCCCTGCTTCACCTTGTACAGGCGCGCGATTCCGCCTAGGGTCTCGCCCGGCTTTACCACGTGCCTGATGGACTCCCCTGAGGGCTTGTCGGCCGCCGCGTGTTCCGCGGGCGCCTCCGCCTGCGGCGCCGCGGCCTCGGCCTGGGCCGTCCCCTTTTGCGACTTGCTCGGGATCACCAGGCGCTGGCCGACGTGGAGGACCGCCGAGGTCTTCAGGTTGTTGGCAGCCGCAAGGTCGGCCTTCGTGATCTGGTTCTTCTTAGCGATGCTCCAGAGGCTGTCGCCCCTGGCCACCGTGTAGGTGGTGGCGGGGGTCACGTCGGCGACTGGCTGGGACTCCAGCGCCGAGGCCACGGGCGTCCCGGGGCGCGTCGGGCTGTACCGGATCACGGCGGAGTCGGGGGCGGGGGCGACCACGGTCGGGGCGGGCGAGCTCGAGTCGGCGGGCGCGGACGAGATCGGTGAGGAGTCGGGGGCGGCGGCCTTCGTGTAGCTGCAGCCGGGATTCGCAAAAATGAGGATCAGGGCCAGGGCGTGGACGCCGGCCGCTATTCCTAGGATCTTTAGTATTTTCATGGAAGTTGAGGGGAATTGCCTCTGCGGGTAAGGTGGTCGTTTGTGGTCGTCAAAGCTATATCAAACTCGGGCGGAATGGAGCTCGGCCACGGCCCTTTCAAACTGGTCGCCGCGGTCCTCGTAACTGCGGAACATGTCGAAGCTCGCGAAACCCGGGCTGAGCAGCACATTGCCGCCCACAGGGGCCGCGACCGCGGCCGCGCGCACCGCCTCCTCGAAGCCGGGATAGACCGCATGGGAGACGCCGCACTGCTCGAATGCTGAGGCGAGCGCCGGCGCCGTCTCGCCGATCAGGACGGCGTGCGCGATGCGCCCGGAGATCCGCCGAACGAAGGCCTGGAGGTCCCCTCCCTTCGCCCGCCCCCCTGCGATCAGGACGACGGGGCCCACAAAGCCGGCCAGTGCGGCCTCAACGGCGTGGAAGTTGGTGGCCTTCGAGTCGTTCCAATAGGTCACCCCGTCGACCGTCGCCACGTTTGAAAGCCGGTGGCGGCCGATGTGGAAGGTGCGCGCCGCCGCAAGGAGCTGATCCTCCCCGAGCCCCTCCTGGCGCCACCACGCCGACGCGAGAATGAAGTTCTCCCTCTGGGGATAAGCGTCGAAGGGAGTGCCGGAAAGTCGGGGGTCGCGGGGCTGGTTCTCCGTCGCCACGCAGCTTTCGGCCGGCAGGACCCTGCCGAAATCCGCCGCGTGGCGCTGGACGGAGCTTCCGGCGAGGACGTGTCCCGGGCTCGTCCTGCCGACCAGCTCCCATTTTGCGGCAAAATAGGCCTCGAGGCCGTTGTGGCGCTCCAAGTGGTCCTCGGCGAAGTTGGTCCACAGCAGCGAGTTCGCGCTGAAGTGCCCCAGCTGCTCCGCCTGGAAGGAGCTCACCTCGCACACGGCGACAAAATCGGGCTTCCCCCCCTCCTCCTCCGCGGCGAGCCTCGAGAACGAGTACCCGATGTTGCCGGTGGCCCTAGCGGGCACTCCCGCCCCGGAAAGCGCGTGCGCCAGGAACTCGGTCAGGGTCGTCTTTCCGTTCGTCCCGGTCACGGCGACCACCCGGCCGCTCCAGAACAGGGAGGCGAAGTCGATCTCAGCCATGCACAGGCAGCCGGACTTGCGCGCGAGCTCGAGCCAGGGGTGATGGAGCGAGAATCCGGGGGAAAAGACCGCGAGCCCGTGGCGCTGCGCCGCATCGGCGTCAAACGGGGCTCCCTTTCGGTCATAGACGACGGTCTCGACCCCGGTTCGCGCCAGCAGCGCGCACGCGCCCTGGCCGCTGACGCCGTCACCCAGCACGGCGGCGGGCCGCATGAGTCGGGCGCTCAGGAAATCTGGAATGCGAGGCGGCATT
>CAYNLL010000562.1:0-2360 GCA_964398015.1 uncultured Opitutaceae bacterium
TTCGGGCTGAGCTTCACCGGCATCGGGATCGACTACATCCGCCAGGTGATCGGCCACACGCCCGCGCAGCCGCCTCCGCAGGCGGTGGTGCGGTTCCTCCACTTCAGCCTGCCCGCCTCCTGGCACCCGATGCATGTCCTGGGGGTCCTGGGCGGGCTCATCCTGGCCCTCTCGGCCTGCCGGGCCGTCCTCAACTATGTCTACGCCGTCCGCGTCAACATCCTGGTGCAGCGCCACCTGGTGGTGGACCTTCGGGGCGAGATCTACGACAAGCTCCAGCGGCTCAGCTTCCGCTTCTTCGACGCCAACACGACGGGCTCCATCATCACGCGGGTGACGGGCGACGTGCAGTCGGTGCGGATGTTCGTGGACCAGGTGCTGATCCAGAGCGTCATCATGGTCATCTCGCTCACGGTCTACGCCGTCTACATGGCGAGCCTGAGCACGAGCCTCACGGTGGCCTGCCTGGCGACGACCCCCGTCCTGTGGATCCTCGCGACCGTCTTCTCGCGCAAGATCCAGCCGGAGTACGCCGAGAACCGGATGCACGTGGAGCGGATGGTCCAGTACCTTGCGGAGAGCGTCCAGGGCATCGCCGTCGTCAAGGGCTTCGGGCGGGAGGACGAGAACCGGGGAAAGTTCGAGGACCTGAACCGCTCCGTCCTGACCCAGCAGTACAAGATCTTCTGGTGGGTCAGCCTCTTCTCGCCGACCGCCGGCTTCCTGACCCGGATCAACACGATGGTGCTGCTGGGCTACGGCGGGTGGCTGGTGGCGCAGGGAAGCCTGCCGCTCGGCGCGGGGCTCGTCGTCTTCGCGGGGCTCCTCGACCAGTTCGCAGGCCAGGTGAACAATGTCGCCACGATCGTGAACTCGGTCCAGCAGTCGCTGATCGGCGCCCGCCGCGTCTTCGAGATCCTGGACGCCCCGGTCGACGTCCGCACGCCGGCGGACCCCGTGCGGCGCCCCCGCCTCGACGGCGCCGTCCGGTTCGAAGGGGTGTCCTTTGAGTACGGCCGCCTCGACCCGGTGCTCCGGGACATCGACCTCGAGGTGAAGCCGGGCGAATGCGTGGCGATCCTCGGGGCGACGGGCTCCGGCAAGAGCGTCCTCATGAGCCTCATCCCTCGGTTCTACGACGTCACCGGCGGCAGCCTGCTGATCGACGGGATCGACGTGCGACGGCTGCACCTGGACGACCTGCGCCGCAACATCGGGACCGTCTTCCAGGAGAGCTTCCTCTTCTCCAACACGGTGGCCTCCAACATCGCCTTCGGCCACCCGGACGCGACGCAGGCCCAGATCGAGCGGGCGGCGCGGATTGCGGCGGCCCACGAGTTCATCATGGGCCTTCCCAAGGGCTACGAGACCGTGCTGGGCGAGAGCGGGAACAGCCTCTCGGGAGGCCAGAGGCAGCGCCTGGCGATTGCGCGGGCCGTGCTCCTGGAGCCGGCGATCCTTTTGCTGGACGACCCGACGGCGGCCATCGACAGCGAGACGGAGCACGAGATCCTCGAGGCGCTCGACCGCGCGATCGCGGGCAGGACCACGTTCATCGTGGCCCACCGCCTGAGCACGCTGCGACGGGCGGATGTGATCATCGTGCTGGAGAACGGGCGGATCGTGCAGCGGGGGACCCACGGCGAGCTGATACGCGTGCCCGGGCCGTACCTGCACGTGGCAAACCTCCAGCTCGTGGACGGGCGCGAGCTCCAGGAGCCCCTGGGGAGGAAAACGCCGTGAGCGACCCCAAGCAGCGCGGGCGCAGCCTGATCGTCCTTCAGCGGGCGCGCGACGACGACGACGACGAGGAGCAGTTCAAGCCGCTCGACTGGGGCCTCGTGCGCAGGCTGCTCGGGTACGCGCGGCCGGTGAGGCGAAAGCTCGCGGTCATGATCGTGCTGACGACCCTCCGCGCCGCGCAGCTCCCCGCGCTCGTCTGGGTCACCGCGATGGTGATCAAGGGGCCGATCGCGCGCGGGGACCTCCACGGGATCCTCGTCGGGACGATCGGCTTCGCGGTGCTCGCGGTTGCGACCGACTCGATGTTCCACTTCCGCCAGCGCTACGCCCTCGAGATCGGCGAGACCGTCGTGAACGGCCTGCGGTCCGACATCTTCGCCAAGATCCAGCGCCAGCCGATGAGCTTCTTCCACCGGATGAAGCTCGGCCGCATCATCAGCCGCGTGACGAGCGACGTCGAGGCGGTCCGCATCGGGATCCAGGACGTGGGCTTCGTGAGCGCGATCCAGTTCGGACAGATGCTCTTCGCCGCGGTGGTGCTCATGACCTACGACTGGAAGATGTTCCTGGTCGTGGTGTCCATGGCGCCGGTGCTCTGGCTCGTGAACAACCACTTC
>CAYNLL010000563.1:0-2358 GCA_964398015.1 uncultured Opitutaceae bacterium
TGAAGAGATTCAAGCTCAGCTGGGGTTCGGTGGAACACCGGATTGATTACGTGCGTCGCGACTGCCGCACGGAGCGGTACGTCGTCGTCCCGGAGGGGGCGTCGGACTTTCAGATGCGCCTTCTCGGGATTCTGCCGGATCGTATATTCAACCTCGTGGGTTCGGTGCTGTACAGACACATGGCCTGATCGATGAACACGCTGCAACCTCCCCCTCCACCCCCTTCTTCGAGCATGTCGCTCGAGGACATCCAGTACACCCTCTTTCGGCACAAGTGGAAGATCCTGAGCTGCGCGGCAGTCGGCCTGCTGGCCTCGCTGGGCGTGTACTTTTTCCTCCCACCCCCATTTCAATCGGAGGCGATGCTTTTCATCCGGTATGTGATGGAGAGCGGCAGCCCGGGGATGCCCGGCAATGACGCCAAGCCCGTTTCGCCCGACCAGCGGGGGGAGACCATCATCAATTCGGAAGTCGTGATCCTGAGCAGCAGGGACATCGCCGAGGAGGTGGCCGATGCCGTCGGCCCCGAGAGGATCCTGGGCAAGAGCAAGGAGACAAAGGACCGCAACCACGCCGCTGCCCAGATCGGGAAGAATCTCATTGTTGATCCCGTCCCCAAGAGCAGCGTCATTGCGCTCATCTACAGGAACCCCGACCCCACGGTCGTCCAGCCGGTCCTCACCGCGATCGTCGACGCCTACCTGAAGAAGCACGTCGAGGTGCATCGCGGCCTGGTGACCGCCGGCGATTTCCTCTCGCAGGAGACGGATCAGCTGAGGGCCCGCCTGTCGCAGACGGAGGACGAGCTGAGGAAGGCCAAGGACCAGGCCGGTATTGTCTCGATCGAGGATTCCAAGCGGGCCTACACCGAGGAGGTCGCCCGGATCCGTCAGGATATCTACAATGCCGAGGCGGAACTGGCTGATCGTTCCGCCACGCTCGAGGACCTGTACAAGAGGATGCCCCAGAAGGCAAAGCCCGCCGCCGCCGCGACGACCGCCCAGCAGCCCGAGGCGCCCGCCGCCCAGGTCGACGAGTACCGCGGCCTCCTGGGCCGCCTCGACTTGCTGCAGAGGACCCAGCAGCAGCTGCTCGGCCAGTTCACGGACCAGAACCAACGGGTCAAGGATGTGCGTGCGCAGCTTGCCGACGCCTTGGACAAGAAGCAGAAGATGGAGGAGAAATACCCCGACCTTCCCCGCCTGGTCGCGCCGCCTCAGGCCGCCGGCACGGGCACGCCTGCCTCCACGACTCCCGGCAACGCCATCGACATGGTGGCCGAGTCGGCCCGCCTGAACGGCCTGCAATCCAGGATCAAGGTGCTGAACACCGAGCTGGAGCAGATCCGAAAGGAGGAGGGAACCGTCGACCAGCTCGAGGGGACGATCTCCGACCTGCAGCGGCAGAAGGAGCTCGAGGAGACCAACTACAAGTACTACTCCACCCACCTGGAGGCCGAGCGCATCGACGAGACCTTGGGAGCGGGACATGCCCTGAACATCGCCGAGATCCAGAAGCCGAGCCCCCCGCTGATCGACACCCTCAAGCAATGGAAGATCCTGGGCGGGATTTTTGGCGGGAGCCTTTTCCTGGGGCTCCTCTGGGCCTTCTCGATCGAGTTCTACTTTGATCGGTCGATCCGGCGTTCCCAGGACGTGGAGAGGAACCTCCGGATTCCGCTCTTCCTCTCCATCCCTGACTTCGGCAGGAACGGGCACAACCGCCATGTGTTCCATGAGACCCTCCGCGACCGGCTGATAGGTTATTTCGAGAGCCGAAACCTCACGCACAAGCCGAAGCTCCTCGCGGTCACGGGCGTGGGGCGCAATTCGGGCGTGACCACGACGGCCGCCGGCTTGGCCAAATGCCTCTCGGAGACGGGCGAGGGCAATGTCCTTCTTGTGGACATGACCCAGAGCCAGGGATCAGCCCAGCAGTTCAACAAGGGCAAAGCCTGCGGCTTTGATGAGCTCCTGGATACCCGGAACACCGCCCTGGTTCAGGACAATCTCTACGTCGTCGGCGAGGAGCCCAATAGCGACCGGCTCTCGCGCGCCCTGCCCGCCCGCTTCAGCCAGCTGGTGCCCAAGCTCAAGGCAAGCGACTTTGACTACATCATCTTTGACATGCCCTCGGTCAACCAGATCAGCATCACGCCGCGTCTGGCCGGATTCATGGACATGGTCCTCCTGGTGGTCGAGTCCGAGCACACCGACAAGGAGATAGCCCGCCAGGCGGCCGAGTTGCTTTCGGCCTCGAGGGCGCCGGTCGGGGTGGTGATGAACAAGTCGCGGAACTATCTGCCCTCGAAGGTTCACCACGATTTCCTTGGCAGCGCCTAACGTGGGCGCTATTCAT
>CAYNLL010000564.1:0-2352 GCA_964398015.1 uncultured Opitutaceae bacterium
CAGCCGGCGCTTCCACCGTTGCCGGCGCCGGCGCGGCCGCCGGGGCCGCGGCGGCTGGCAAGGCGGGGGCTGTCTCGGCGGGCGCGGCCTGGGCCTGCTCGGCGCCCTCCGGGATTTCGACTGTGACCTCGAAGACGGTGCCGTCGACGGTGACGCGGAGTTTTTTCATGGGTGAGGCGTGTGGAGGGGGGTTCCGTTACCGGACATTGTGCCCGCCGTGGATCTGGCTGCGGCCGGCCAGCGACCAGGCGAACATCTGCGGGTCGACCCTCGGTGTCGCCACGTGCTGCGCGGCCTCCACCGAGGAAATGCGGGCGCCGGAGCCCAGGGTCACGTAGACCGCGGCGGCGATCACGGCGCGCTTCTCGAGGCTGAGTTCCCTGCCGGGCTGGACTGTGTTTTCTGAGGACATGGGGGGATGGGATTGGGCTGCGTTCAGAGCGGGATGTTGCCGTGCTTCTTCGGCGGGCGCGTCTCGCGCTTGGAGAGCGTGTTCCTGAGCGCCATCGCGAGGACCGCCCGGGTCTGGGACGGCTCGATGATGTCGGTGATCATCCCCTTGCGTGCCGCCTCGTACGGCGAGGCGAACTTCTCGCGGTACTCCGCGACGTACTCGGCCTCCTTTGCCTTGGGATCCTTGGCCGCGGCGATCTCGCGCTTGTACAGGATCTTCACGGCGCCCTCGGCCCCCATGACGGCGATCTCGGCGGTGGGCCAGGCGTACACGGAATCGGCGCCCATGTCCGAGCTGCACATGGCCAGGTAGGCGCCGCCGTAGGCCTTGCGCAGGATGAAGGTGATCTTTGGGACGGTGGCCGAGGCGTACGCGAAGAGCATCTTCGCGCCGTGGCGGATGATGCCGCCGCGCTCCTGCGCCACGCCGGGCATGAAGCCGGGGATGTCCACCAGGGTGACGATCGGGATGTTGAAGACGTTGCAGAAGCGGATGAACCTCGCTCCCTTGTCCGACGAGTCGATGTCGAGGGTCCCCGCCTTCACGCCCGACTGGTTGGCCACGAAACCGGCGACGATCCCCTGGACGCGCCCGAAGCCGACCACCAGGTTCTTGGCGAAGTCCTTGTGGACCTCCAGGAAGTCGCCGTTGTCGACGAGCCGGGCGATCGCCTTGAGGATGTCGAAGGGAACCTTCGCGTCTGCGGGGACGATCTCGTTCATCCCGGGATCCGCCGACAGGTCAAGGGCGGGGGTCGGCCGGTGCGGGGGGTCCATCAGGTTGTTGGCCGGCAGGAAGCTGAGCAGCCTCTTGGTGAGCTCGAGGGCCTCGGCGTCGTTCTCGGCGATGAAGTGCACGTTGCCGCTGACGGACGCGTTGGTGGCCGCGCTGCCGATCTCCTCCATCGTGACCGTCTGGCCCGTGGCCGCCTTGATGACCTCGGGGCCGCAGATGAACATGTTCGCGTTCTTGCGCGTCATGATCAGGAAGTCGGTGAGGGCCGGGCTGTAGGCCGCGCCGCCCGCGCACGGGCCCGCGATGATCGAGATCTGGGGGACGACGCCCGAGGCCAGGACGTTGCGGAAGAAGACCAGGCCGTAGCCGGAGAGCGAATCGTCCCCCTCCTGGATGCGGGCGCCGCCCGAGTCGTTGATCCCCACGACGGGAATCCCCGCCTTCAGGGCGTAGTCCATCATGTCGCAGATCTTCTTGGAGTGGATCCGTCCCAGGGCTCCGCCGCCCACGGTGAAGTCCTGGCTGAACACGGCCACGGGATGGCCGTTGATGTAGCCCACCCCGGTGATGACGCCGTCGCCGGGGAAGCTCTTGTCCTGGAGGCCGAAGTCGTGGCAGTCGTGGTCGGCGTGGAGGCCGAACTCAAGGAAGGTGTCCCGCTCGAACAGGGCGAGGACGCGCTCCCGCGCCGACATCAGGCCCTTCTCGTGGCGGGCCGCGACCTTGTCGGCCCCGCCCCCGTCGAGGGCCTTCTTGCGGCGCTCTTCCAGTTTCGTGAGGAACTTTTGTGCGATGGCCATGGTGGGTGTCCCCTTCAGTGGGCGAGCGCGCCCTCCTTGAGGGCGCAGAATTCCGTGAGTACCCCGCGGGTCGACTTGGGATGGAGGAAGGCGACGAGCTTTCCGGCGGCCCCGTCGAAGGGCTTCTCGTGGATCAGGCGCAGGCCGCCGCCGGAGGCCTGCCGCAGCTGGCCCTCGATGTCGTCGGTGCGGAACGCGATGTGGTGGATCCCCTCGCCCCGGTCCGCGAGGAACTTGGCGATCGGGCTGTCCGGGGCCGTGGGCTCAAGGAGCTCAAGGTGCACCCCACCGACATCAAAGAACGCCGTCTTCACCTTCTGGGAGGCGACCTCCTCGCGGCCCAGGCAGCGCAGTCCAAGCGCG
>CAYNLL010000565.1:0-2352 GCA_964398015.1 uncultured Opitutaceae bacterium
ATCGCAGTGTCCCGACCCGGCAGGGTGAGGTGCGTCCACTCGGAACCCGATGGGTTGCCCAAGCGGCGGGCGGAGCCCAAGAGCGGCCTCTCGGCCTTCAGATGAGGCCTGATGCGCTCGGGGCGGGACATGCCCGCCCATGTCCGATCTCAAACCACACAGAGCATGAAGGGCTCAGCCGTCCGATCATACTCAGGACGCTTCCACACCACAGCCTCGAAGCCCGTGCCGCCCAGGCTCGGCTCTACCACGATGAATGCCCGTGGCTCGTACCGCTCGACGAACCGAGCCCCAGCCCGCTCCGCAGCCTCAACCGTCCGATAGATCGCCATCACCAATCTCCTCTGTCTCATGCAGGACTGTTCTCTCACACGGCAACGGTTCTGTCAAGAGGAACATCCTCGCCCGCACGCACACGCACGACACAGTCGCGCATTGGGATGGGTGGATTATCTATTCAAGTGATCAATCCACCTCAACTGATCTATCCATGTGATCAATCCGCGAGGATGTACAGATACCGCGTGACCCGCTCGAGCTGCTGCCGCGCGCAGCCGTGACGCGACGCAGCCGGGCGCGGTGAATGCTCGTGTAGCGTGTACGGGGAAAGGTGCCCGGGGGGACGGGAGGGTTCGGAAAATATGACCCATCCCCCAAACTTTTCCGGATTTGGACAATTCCCCTTGACGGCACCGAAGAACCAGGCAAGATGGGGTGTCGGTTTCCTCCCGGTTACGACAACGCGTTCCCTCGGTCGCCCCCTGTCGATCGTGCCTGCGCGGGTAGCCCTGGCGATGTGGGATAGCCAGGGTTTTCACAGGGAAAAAACAGATGAGCGAACTGAACACCGCCCACGGCACGCCGAGCGAGGACGAGCCGGAAGATCGGCGCGGGACGGAGCGCGAGGAGTTCGGCCGCGAGATCATGGGTGAGGTCGAGCGGCATACGGACCGGCTGAACCTGCTGCCGGGCGGCGGGGCGTTTCGGATCGTGATCGACCAGGCCGCGCGTGAGATTATCCGCGGGATGTTGGGGGGCCCGGGCTATACCCGGCCGGATCGCGAGGCGCATGAGGCAGCGCTGCAGCAGCAGGAGGACCGGAACCTGGTTCCTGCCGAACCGGTGATCGAGGAAGCGGAGGACGGCGCGTGAGCGGTCTGCTTGCCGCGGTCGAGAAGGGCGTCGTCGACGCGGTCTCCGCCTGGGGGCAGTCCTCGGCGCTGGGCCGGGAGGAGCAGGCGGTCGTCGCCGGCATCCTCAAGCTGGTCGCCCAGCCGAGCGTGCTCAACGCGGTGCCGGTGATCGAGGAGATCCTGGCTATCATCTCCACCCTGAAGGCCCAGATCGAGCCGCCGGTGTCTGACGGGTCCACGGTGATCAGCCATACGGCCGAGCCGTCGTGAAGGCCCTGGCGCTCGCCGCGCTTCTGATGCTGAGCGGCTGCGCCGAGGGGCAGGCCGCCGTCAAGGCGTTCGTCAGCGAGGCCGAGTCGGATCGGGTCAACATCGCCAACGACCGTCTTACCGGCGAGATCATGGGCATCTGCCGGACCACGTACTACGACCTGGTCACCAACGCCGCAGCCAACCCCTCGCTGGCGATCGCCGTCCCGGCCCTCTGCGGCCATATCGTCCAGGCGCCGGCTGTGGGCGTGCTCGGCGAAACCATCCCGGCAGCCAAATGACCATCGAGACCTTCACGCCAGTCGGCAGCACCACGATCGCGTCGGCGAGCTACGACACGGAGACGAACGAGCTTCGGATCGAGTTCCAGCACGGCGGCGCCTATAGCTACGACCGGGTCCCGAGAGGGGTCTGGGATGGTCTTAAGACTGCGTCGTCGCCCGGCTCGTACTGGCACAAGAACAAGGGCGCCTTCGCCTTCCGCAAGGTCTGAGCGTGGCGACAGAGCGAGAGCAGCTCTTAGAGGCGTTCTACTACGACCGCATCCTGGCGCACGAGGAACTCTTCAGCCACCGGCATCCCAACAAGACGCCTGAGTTCCACCTCGAGGTGATCGAGGACTTCCACAGCCAGGACGCCAGCCACCGCCAGCTCTGCACCATCGGCTTCCGCGAAAGCGCCAAGTCGACCCGAGCCGAGGAAGGCGTCGTCCTCGCCGGCTGCTTCGAAGAGTTCAACCACTGCCTGATCGTCGGCGGCAACGACAAGCTCGCCGAGGCGCGCGTTCATTCGATCCGGCGTGCGTTCGAGAACAACAAGCGGCTGATCCAGATCTTCGGCAACCTGGTCGGCAAGCCCTGGGCCGATGGCTTCCTCGAGCTGGCCAACGGCCGGCAGATCCAGGCGATGGGCCGCGGCCAGAGCATCCGCGGGACGAAGGCCGAGGACT
>CAYNLL010000566.1:0-2348 GCA_964398015.1 uncultured Opitutaceae bacterium
GGGTCACGTCACCCTCCTACGCTCAGGGCCGCCGTGCGGCCGCCTTCTAAGTGATTGCGCCTCGTGTCCGACCCGCGCACGGTGAAAGAGCGCTCGGCGCTTACGACCTCGCCGGGGTGCCCCCTCGCGGCGCCTCCGCGGAAGCTCTCGGTCATCTGGGCGAGGTAACTCTCACCCGATGCGGACAGGGCAGCGGCTTTCGGCAGACCGGACACTCGAGGCCCGTCTGGCAAGATGAGCTGTCGGGGTCCGAGGATGGTGACGCGGTTGTGGTGGGCCTTGATCCTGACTTCCCAGCCGTTTCCTTGCGCGCACCAAGCTCTGAGTCGAGCGCTTCCTTCACGATCAGTAAAAAGTGAGTCGGTGTCGCAATAAAAAAGGTGCTCTAGTCCTCCAGCGACCATGAGCCTGAAAAGGCGAATACGACACTCGGAGATGACCCGCGACATGAGAGCCGGACACGCGTGGTCGGTGTATCTTCGTTCATAGCTTACGAGGCTCCTCCCGCCTACGGTCAGGCGTTCCCCCACCCCCCGGGCGGTGTCGATGATGTGGGAGAGCTCCAATTCGCAATCGTCAAACCAGGCGTCGTCGCGCCAGTCGGGGATCTGGGCGCCGAACTTGCCGATGAGCGCCCTGCCCCAGTGCTTGGTCGCCATCTGCTGCACAGGCGTCAGGTTCGTCGCCGTCTGGGAGGCGATGATCCATTCGGCCCATGACGACAGCACCGGGGCGGCCTCGTAGACGTACGCCTCGAGGGGGGTGATCTCGGCGCCGTACTCGGCGGCCAGGTCTAGCTCGGGCTGCCAGTACCAACCTTTAAAGGTGCCAACGGGCCAGTTAATGCCAGCGTCAGCATTACGTGCTGGCAACGTGGGCACCATACTTTTAACGAGCGCGTGGACAAGGGCCAGGCGCCTCGGATCGAGATCAAGGCTTCCGGTTCGGTGACCGAGAAGCCGCACCGGCAGGTAAGTGTCGAGCCCGATTCGAGAGTAAGCAAGGGGTAGGTCCCATTCGTCAAGCTCGTAGGTTCCGATGCGCCAGGCTTCGGTGCGGCCGGCGAAGATGCTTTCTTTCTCGGCGGCAAGGGCGGCTTCGTCGTCATGGACGTAGATCCTCTCGGTCATGTGGCAGTGGCGGAACTGATTGGAGGCGTTGGAGGCTCCCGTGCGGGAGAAGTTGCCGAGGTCGAAATCGTGCTGAAGGCTCGTGAGGTCCAAGAAGGCCCGGAAGATGGCGTCGACTTCGGTGAAAGCCTCCGTGCGGACTTGGATCGTGCGGAGATCATGGGCCAGGTAGGAGAACAGGTCCACGGCCAACAGAGAGCGCTTCGCGTCGTCGTGCCATCCGAGAGACAGGGTGGAATCGCCCACTATCGGATCCGGGTTCATCGTCCAGCCGAGCGCGGGCAGGTAGTGGAAGGCCTGGGCCAGGCGCAGCTCGTTGCCGGCGAGGTAGCTCACGAGCCATGTACGCGCCCGCACCCGGCAGTAGTCCGTGATCTCCTCCCACAAAGCGGCCGGGTCGTCGAAGACGAGGGTGACCGGCTCGGACCACTCGCCCGAGTCCTGGCGGTAGGCCTCGATGATCGTCGCCTCGGCGAAACTAAGGGCGTACCCGTTCGGGCGGGGTGCTTTCACGGTCTCACAATGGAGCGCTATCACGCGCTTGGGCGTGCGGCACTGCTCGTTGGCGGGAAGGGGGCCGGGGCGCCTCATCGAGACTTCTTGAGCACGCGCACGCCGGCATATTCCAGGCACACGAGGGTTTCCTTGTAACGCTCCCGCTCCTCGTGCTCGCGGAGCCATTCGGCCGAGTAGATGCCCGCCTTCTTGGCGGCGGCCTTCTGCCGTCCGGTCGGGCCGCGCTTGACGTAGGTGCCACCTGAGGTGACGATATCCCAGACACGGGTGAGGGTGTCGATGACGGTAAGCGGTTTGGCGCTTGTCTGCTCCCATTTTTTTAGCTGGACGCTCTCACTATTGCCTTCGGGCAGCATGATTGACACGGCATAGTTGAGGGTCTTCGGCTGGTCTGAGTGGCCCGTAAGCCACCACGTCTTTGGTGGTGGCTTGGTGAAGCTGTTGAGATCAATGTTGGAGCGCGCCTTGTCGGCCGTGAGGCTAAGGGCGAGCACCATCGCGTTATAGGCGTGGGCGATGTCCTGGCGCCGGCCGCCCCATCCCACTGAGCGCAGGTCGGCCGTGATCTTGGTCTTGGAGGGGAGGGGGCCTTCGTTGTACGCCTGGCGTAGAAGAGTGCCGAAGACCAAGCGCCACGAGTCCCCCGTGTCCTTGGGGGTCGAGGCGAGGGAGCGGAGAAGCGGGGCGTAGCTCATGAGATGA
>CAYNLL010000567.1:0-2347 GCA_964398015.1 uncultured Opitutaceae bacterium
AGCTCGAGGCCGTCGGCACGCTGGCCGGCGGAATCGCCCACGACTTCAACAACATCCTCTCGGGCATCACGGGCTTCTGCTCGCTCTCCCGCCAGATCGCCGGCGACAACACGGAGCTGATCGACTACCTCGGGGAGATCGACCGCGCCGGGCAGCGCGCGGCGGGGCTCATCCGCCAGATCCTCGCCTTCAGCCGGACGGGCGACGAGGTGCAGCTGCCCATCCAGATGGGACAGGTTGTGAGCGAGGCGGTGCGGCTGCTGCGCGCCGCGATACCGAGCTCGATCAGGATCGAGGCGCACATCGCGGAAAGGCTCCCGGCCGTGCTGGGCAACGCCACGCAGCTGCACCAAGTCGTGATGAACCTCGGCACCAACGCCTGGCACGCCATGCGCGACCGGCCCGGGCACCTCACCGTCTCCCTTGAGCGGGTCACCATCGAGGAGTCCCACGAGGGCGCGGTCCCGGGCGTCAGGCCGGGCCCCGCGGTGCGCCTGACGGTGGCCGACTCCGGCACCGGCATGGACGCGGTCACGCGGGAGCGCGTGTTCGAGCCGTTCTTCACGACGAAGGAGCCCGGCGAGGGCACGGGCCTCGGCCTGTCCGTCGCGCACGGCATCGTGCTCGCCCACCACGGGGCGATCCGCCTCAACAGCGAGCTCGGCCACGGGACGACGGTCGAGGTCGTCCTCCCGGCGGTCGACGACATCCCGGTCGCCGACGGCGGCAAGGCCGAGGAGGTGCCGCGGGGCCACGGGGAGAGGATCCTGTTCGTCGACGACGAGGAGCCGCTGGTGCTCGTCGGCGAGCGCACGCTCAGGCGCCTAGGCTATGCCGCGGTTGGCGAGAACCGCGTGCTGGAGGCGCTCGCCCGCATCGCGAGGGACCCCCAGGCCTTCCAGCTCGTGGTCACAGACCAGACCATGCCCGAGCTCACGGGCCTCGAGTTCGCGGCGCGCGTGCGCGCGCTGCGGCCGGACCTGCCGGTCGTGCTGATGAGCGGGTATAGCAGCGCGCTCACGCCGGAGAGGCTCCTGGAGGCCGGGGCGCGGGAGCTCCTGGCGAAGCCCTTCACGGTTGCGACGCTGGCCTCGACCGTGCACCGCTACGTCCGCCGCGAGAAGGGCCCCTGACATGCCGAGGATCCTCATCGTCGAAGACGACCCCACCCAGCGCCGCGCGCTGCGCATCTTCCTCGAGAAGGCCGGCCACGCCGTGGTCGAGGCGGGCAACGGCCGCGAGGGCCTGAGGGCGTTCGAGGCCCAGCCCGCCGACCTCGTCGTGACGGACCTGATCATGCCGGAAATGGAGGGCGTGGAGACGATCCGCACGCTGCGCAGGCTCAGCCCTGCCCTCCCCATCATCGCCATCTCGGGAGGCGGGCGCCTCGAGCCAAGCAACTATCTGAACTTCGCGCAGCACTTCGGCGCGGCCAGGGTGTTCGAGAAACCCCTGGACCTCGCGGAGCTTGCGGCCGCGGTCGCGGCCCTGCTCGGGACCGGCGGCGCCGCGCCGGAGAAGGCCTGAGGGGCCGCGCGCGGGGACTAGCCCTCGACCACGAGGCCCCCGTTGTCGGCCGAGAGCACGCGCCCCTCGCTCGGCATCGAGGCCCGGGCGAACGCCGCGGACATCGCCGCGGACACGGCCTCGGCCCTCGGGCGCTCGCAGACGCAAAGGACGCTCGAGCCGCTGCCGCTCAGCCACCCCGTCCACGCACCGGCCGCCACGCCGGCCAAGATGGCGTCGCGCCCGCCGGCGATCCTCGGAAGGCGGTAGGGCTCGTGGATGAAGTCGCCCGCCGCGTCCGCGAGGCGGGCGTAGTCGCCCGAGGCGAACGCCGCGACGAGGTACGCGGCGCTGTTGACGCTGCGCACGGCGTCGAAGAACGGGAGCGTGGCCGGCAGCGCCCCGCGCGACTCCTTGGTCACCAGCTCGACCGGCGGGGAGAGGACAACGAAGGCGACGCCTGCCGGCACATCGAAGCGCTGCGCGTCGACGAAGGCCCCCGTCGCCGGGTCGGAGCGCGAGACGCAGAAGCCGCCCCTGACGCCGGCGGCCGCGTTGTCGGGGTGCCCCTCGATGGCGGACACCAGGGCGACCAGGCGCCGGCGGCCGAGCGTGGTCCCGTGCAGCGCGTCGAGGCCCGCCAGGACGCCGGCGACCACGGTCACGCTGGAGCCGAGGCCGCGGGCGGCCGGCACCTCGCCGTCGATCCTGTAGCGGAAGGCGCCGGGCCCGCGGCCCGTGGCGGCGCCGAACGCGGCCGCCGCCGCCTCGACCAGCGCCTGGGCCCGGGCGTCGGCCGGCCGCTCCGGGTCGGGGCCCGCGCCGGCGCACCGCGCGAGGG
>CAYNLL010000568.1:0-2346 GCA_964398015.1 uncultured Opitutaceae bacterium
CAGGATCCGCGATAGGTCGATGTAGGCGATGCGGTGGCCGGAGGCGTCGTTGAGCTGCCAGCTGAAGGGCCGGTGGGGGTAGATCAGGGAATCGGAGGAGGCCACCGTGCCCTCGAAGAGCTGCGCGAGCGCCGGCGCGGGGCCCTCGGGGGCCGCCGGGGCCGCGGCGGGCGCGGAGGACGGGGCCGGCGCCACGGGAGCGGCGGAGACAGGTCCCGCGGTCGCTGCCGGCGCTGCCGGGATGGCGGGGGCCGTCGAGATGTAACCCACGAGCGGCGTGTCGAGGCGCACCTGCGTCCAGCTTCCGTGAAGGCCGGTGATCTCCGCCTTGTCGCCCTTCTCGAACACCTTGAGCACGCCGGCGCCCTCCTTGGGCTCCAGGTAGACCGTGGCGCCCGGGCGCACGTCCAACTGCTTCGTCAGGTCCTTGTTCTTCACGTAGCCCGAGAAGGGGCCCGCCACCTCGACCGCGATCCATCCCGCAGGGGCGGGGCCTGCCTTGTCGGTGGGGGGCGGCTGCTCGGTGCCGGCGCTTAGGACCACGATCACCGGGGAGGCGGGGTCGGGCTGGCTCTGGACCGCCGTCGTGACGCTCAGGGGCGCGGCGCACAGCGAGGCGCACCAGGCGAGGCCCGCCGCCGGAAGGATGAATTTAATCTTCATTTGTGGTTGAATCGCTCTGTGCGGCCGCCTGGAACTCGGCATTCGGAGTCCGGGGCGACCTGAAGAGCTGCTCGATCTCCTTTGAAGCAAGTTGTTTCGCCCCGCGCAACGGGATTCCCTTCAGGCGCACCGCGCCGATCTGGTAGCGGCGCAGCCGCTGCACGGTGTAGCCGAGCGCCGAGAAGAGGAGCCGGATCTCGCGCTTCTTGCCATGGTGCATGTGGACGTCCAGGTCGGTCCCCGATCCGTCGGGCTTCGCGTTCACAATCGCGGCCCGCTCCACCTTGAGGCGCTCCCCGTCGAAGGTGAGCCCCTTGACGAGGCGCGGCAGGCGCGAAGCGGGGAAGGGCTCCTTCAGCGAGACGAAGTAGCGCTTAACGACCTCGCTTGACGGGTGCATGAGGCGGTGGGCGAGGTCGCCGTCGGTGGTCAGGATGACCAGGCCCTCGCTGTCCTTGTCGAGGCGGCCGGCGCAGAAGAACCTGAAGCGGTTGTACTGCCTGGGCAGCAGCACGAAGATGGTCTCCGGGTTGTGGGGATCGTCGTTGGAGCAGATCAGACCCCGGGGCTTGTTGACCGCGAGCGTGATCTTCGGCTGGGGCTGCGTGCGGACGATCCTCCCGCTCACGGTCACCCGGTCGGTCGAGGGAAGCACCTTCTGGCCTGCGATGGCGACCTTGCCGTTCACCCACACCTCGCTCCCGGCGATCAGGGCCTCCGCCGCGCGCCGCGAGCAGATGCCGGCGTCGGCGATGAACTTCTGGAGGCGTATGGGTTCTTCGGAGGACATGGATTGCAAGGAGATGTCCTTGGAATTGAAGGTCCACGATTGAGCGCCGGCGAGGGCAACGCAAGCTCATGAGGGCCGCCGGGAGGGGCACGCGGGGAACCGGCTTGCAAGGCCCGCCGGCCAACCCCTTCATAGCGGGCTCTGTCCGCATGTCCGACCCCGTTGCACCCCCGGCCTACTCAAAGGACAATCCCTTTCCGGCCCGGGTCGTGGAGAGCCGAATGCTGAGCGGCCCGGGCTCGAACAAGGAGACGCGCCATTTCGTGGTCGATATCGCCGGAAGCGGGCTGAGCTACAGGGCGGGCGAGTCGCTGGGGGTCTTTCCCACGAACAGGCCGAGCGAGGTGGAGCAGCTCCTGGCGCGGCTGGGCGCCCGCGGCGACGAGCCGGTGATGCTTCCCAGGGCCGAGACGCCCGTGGCGCTTCGCGATGCCCTGGCGTCCAAGCTGGCGCTCGCCGGGCCCACGCGGCGCATCGTGGAGACGCTGGCGGCCCGGGCGGCCGAACCTGGGGAGCGGGCCCGCCTCGCCGAGCTGCTCGTCCCGGAGAGGAAGGAGCGCCTCGAGGCGTGGCTGGCCGAGCGCGAGTTCATCGACCTCCTCGAGGAGTTCCCGAGCGCAAGGCTGTCGCCCCAGGAATTCGCGGGGCACCTGCGCCGGCTGATGCCCCGCCTGTACTCGGTGGCCTCCTCGCCCCTTGTGTATCCGCTGGAGGCCCACCTGACGGTGGCGGTCGTCCGCTACAGGACGAACGGCCGCGACAGGGTGGGCGTGTGCTCCACCTTCCTCGCGGACCGCGTCGAGGTGGGGAAGACGCCCGTCCCGGTCTTCTTCTCGCAAGCGGCCTTCGGCCTGCCCGAGGACGGCTCGAGGGACGTGATCATGGTGGGGCCG
>CAYNLL010000569.1:0-2345 GCA_964398015.1 uncultured Opitutaceae bacterium
CGTGGACTCGATGCGCTCCTGCAGCCAGAGCCTGCAGTCCTGGTCCTGGATGTGGACGTACTCGACCCCCACATTTCCACAGTAGGTCTTCTGCAGGGACGAGATGACGTCGCGGAGCTTCATCTGGCCGCCGCCCAGGTACGTTCCGACATCGAACACCGTTTCGAGGTCCCCCTCGCCCAGCTGGTACTGCCCTAGGTCGAGCTTCGGCGTCGGGGGCGGCGGGGCGTTCAGCGGGTCCAGGTGGGCCTGGAGGTGGCCGATGGCCCGGTAGGCGTTGATCAGGTAGTGGACATGCGACTGCTTGAGGCTGTCGATGATCGGGGCCACAGACGCCTGGGTGTCCAGGGCGCCCGTGATCGAGCCGCCGCCGCCCAGCGAAAAGCCCTGGAAGAAGGCGCGCCAAGTCGGGTCAACCCCGTCGGGGTTGTCCAACCAAAGGCGGTACATTGCCTCGATAAGGTCAGCGTTGTCGCGTGTTGCTAGGGTCGTCGAATTCATCGGGGGCAGCGGCGCGGGATGCGCCGCCATCGGGCGTTAGTTTCGCCCACACTCGCACGCGCCAGCCGTGAATTCAAGCCCGCCGGGGGCGGAAGGGCGGGTTGCAATCGCGCTTCACAACCGCGGTCTTTGCATTAGCGTGTGTTCTTTGGCCCCCATGGAGGAACGCATCAAGGAATCCCTTATCGCGCTGCTGGACGGCATTAAGCGTGCCGACGGCGCCGCCATCGCCCGCGAGATCGCAAGCCTGGACGGCTACCTCGGCCAGGCCCGGGCGACCCTCCATCCGCAGCTGGTGCACTTCCTCGACCAGAGGAGCTACCCGAAGGCCCTCATGTTCCTCGGGGGCGAGTCCGACATACCGGCCGGCTCCTGCGGCGGGAGGCGCTGACCGTGGCCGACCGGATACCGACCCACGGGGGCGGCGGACTGGGGCACAACCCCTTTGGCGCCCTTGACGGGGCCGGCCTGCCGCAGGCTCCGTCGCCCGAGCGCCCACCGGGACCGCCGCCGAGGCTGGCGCCGGAGGCGCGAAACCGGGGCAGGGTCGACATCACGAGGGAAAAGGGGGGGCGGGGGGGCAAGACCGTGACGGTCGTCGACGGCTTCACGGGGATCGGGCTTCCCGAGAAGGAGCAGCTCGCCAAGAGGATCCGGGCCGCCTGCGGGTGCGGCGGCACCGTGAAGGACGGGCGCATCGAGATCCAAGGAGACCAGCGGGAAACCGTCGAACGGATCCTGGCCGAGGCGGGATTCCGCCCGGTGATTGCCGGAGGCTGGCCGGCTTAGGCCGCGAGGCCGGCCGCGAGCGCGAGGGCGCTCTTCGCCCGGTTCAGGATGTAGAGGTGGTACCCAGGCGCGCCGCGGGCGACAAGGTCGCGTATCTGGCCCAGGGCCCAGTCGATTCCGACGGCCTCGGCGATCTCCGGGGCGTCGCCTGCGGCCTCCAGCCTGCGCACGAGGGTCGGGGGGATCGACGTGCCGCACATCGAGGTGAAGCGCTGGATCTGCTTGAGCGAAAGGACGGGCATCAGCCCCGGGACGATGGGCACGGAAATTCCCGCCGCCCGGCACCGGTCGACGAAGCGGTAGTACACCTCGTTGTCGAAAAAGAGCTGCGTCGTGACAAACGCGGCCCCCGCGTCGACCTTCTCCCGCAGGTGGGCGAGGTCGGCCTCCGCCGACGGCGCCTCGGGATGCTTCTCGGGGTATCCGCCGACGCCGAGGCAGAAGTCCGCGTGCCTGCGTTTGAGCAGCCCGACCAGCTCTGTGGCGTGGAGCAGGCCGTCCGCGGCGGGCTTGAACTCGGCCGATCCCTTGGGCGGGTCCCCGCGCAGCGCCATGATGTTGCGGAAACCGTCGGCGTGAATCCGGTCGGCGACCGCGTCGAGCTCCGCCCGGGTGTGCCCCACGCACGTGAGGTGCGGCATTACCGTGAAGCCGAAATCGCGCCGGAGTATCCCGCTCACCTCGGCCGTGCGCTGGCGCGTGCTTCCCCCGGCGCCGTAGGTCACCGAGACAAAATCCGGGGAGATCCTCTTGAGCGCGGACGCCGTCTGCCGGAGCGCCTCGACGCCGGCGTCGTCCTTGGGCGGGAAAAACTCGAGCGACCTCAGCGGGCGCCGCTGCGCGAAGAGCTCTGAGAGGGGTCGGTCGGCCAATGCCACATATCAACACATCAAGAAATGTTGATATGTGTAAAGAGAAATCCTGCGTGGTGAATATCCCGGGGCGCCGCGGTCCCAGATCAGTGCGCCCGCGGGCAACACCCCATAGTCACCGCAATCCCGTGTGTGGGATGATGGGGGCGTAAAGCAGAAATCCAAAAAAGAAATATCACCATG
>CAYNLL010000570.1:0-2330 GCA_964398015.1 uncultured Opitutaceae bacterium
CTTGGAATGTCGTACCCTTGCCCGGCTCGCTTGCAACTGTGATTCGTCCGCCGTGGCCCTCCACGATCATCTTGCTCTGGAACATGCCGATGCCGATCCCGTTCTTCTTGGTCGTCTGGAAGGGGCGGAAAAGCCCCTTGGCGAGGAACTCCGGGCTCATCCCGCACCCGTTGTCCGTCACTGACAGGACGACCCAGGCCGCTTCGGCGCGGGTCTCAACCCTCACGCTGCCGTCCGCCGCGACGGCCTCCGCGGCGTTGAGGACAAGGTTGGTGACCACCTTGAAGATCTGCTCCCGGTCGAGCAGCAGCTTCGGCACGGGGCGAAGGTCCTTGGAAAGCACGGCGCCGACGCCCTGCTCCAGCCCCGCCAGGGCCGCTCCGACCACCTCGTTCAGGTCCGATTCTGTGGGACGGATCGCCTGCTCATTGCGCAGGAGGCTCAGGCGCCCGATCAGGGCGTTGATATGATCCACGGTCTTTGATACCCCTCGAAGCGAGTCCGCCCTGAACGCCGGGTCATCAAAGTGCTCGGGCAGGTTCTGCAGCATCAGGTTGAGCGTGGAGGCCGCGTTCTTCAGGTCGTGCACGAAGAAGGCCGCCATGGTCTGGAAGGCTTCGAGCTCCTTTCCCTGCAGCAGCTTCTGGGAGAGCTGAACGTTCCTGAGGCCCGCGGCGGCGTCGTCGGCGACGCACTTGAGCATGTCGAAGTCCTGAAGCGTGTAGGCGACGCCGCCGACGCGGTCGCCCATCGTCAGGGCCCCGATGACCTCGCCCTGGCTCACGAGCGGCACGCAGACACGGTGGCCCCCGTTCGGGAACCGGCTCACGTGGAGCTCCCGCAGGGCCGGGGCCCACCGGCCGTCCAGCTCCTCGAAGTCCATCGGCTCGGCGTGCTCCTGGAATCGGGCGATCAGCTCGCCCGCCTCGGGCTGCTTCAGCTGCAGCGCCCGCCCCTTTCCCTCGGGCAGAAACGTCGACGCCGCGAGCTCCATGGCCTCCCCCTTCTCGTCGATGATCCAGATGGCGACCGAAAGCGTCTGGAAGGTGTCGACCATCAGCTTGACCAGGGCGCGGCACAGGTCGCCCTTCTCGACGCGGGAGGTCGTCCCCTCGGTGAATTTCCTCCAGACGGTGCGGTAGTCGTAGAGGGGGCGCTGGAAATTGCGGCTGACAAACTGCCCGAGGCGCAGGCGCACGCGGTCCGATTGGAGGAAGACCGCCAGGGCGACGATCGAGACAAGGACGAGGAACGCCTTCAGGGCGAATTCATTGTCTCCCCCGAGATAGGTGGTGATGCGGGCCAGGATCCCCACGAGCACCAGGTAGATCCCCGCCAGGATGATCGTGATGGAGCCCTGGAGGACCGAATGGGAGGGATACACGTCGACCTCGAAGTCCCTGTTCCGGAAAAACGAGCGCGTGATCAAGAGGGCGCCGACGACCAGCGCGGCCGAGTTGAGGACCTCGAGTTGGGGCTCGAAGCCGCGAAACAGCAGGATCTGCGTGCTCGTGTAGACCCGGACGACAAAAAGCAAGCCCACGCCGAAGAGCATGAACTTGATCCGCCAGCGAATGGTGCCGATGGCCGCGCGGAACGTCCGCTCCAGGCTCATCACCACCAGGACGGAAACGACCAGCGTGTAGACGTACTCGACAAGGCCGGCCCACCCCAGGGCGATGGTGTAGCGCCACGCGGGAGCCTGCAGGGGCACAAACCTCAGGAGGCTGTCGCGGAAGGCCAGGGCGAAGGCAAGGGGAAGAAACACAACCGCCAGCGAATACCACCGCCACTTTCCCAGCAGGTTCCTTGAGTTGCCGCGGGCGTAGCTCAGGCTGAAGAGCAGCCAGATCCCCGGAGACGCTGAAAGCCAAAGGAGGCGCTGGCGCTGCATGCCCTCAAAAGCGCCCAGGGAACCGGCTTCCGCGGCCAGGCCGCTGTAAAGCGACTCGACGGCGAGCGCGGCAAAGCCGCACGCGAACATCCAGTGCGCGAGCGAGCGCTTTGTGGTCAGAACGCGAAGCAGCGCGAGGAGGGCGCTGACCGCGGCGCCGCAAAATGCCGCAAGAGCAACCGCATTCATTAAAATCTCAGAAAGCCAGCTGCTTCAGGGTGCATTCATCCATGGAGATCCGGGCGACAATGCCCGCGGCACCGTCCCGTGTAAAAACAAAAGCTGCACGGGGCCTGAGCCCCGTGCAGCTTTTCAGAGAGACTTGCCCTTAAGCCGCTAATCAGGCCTTGATCAGGCGGCGGCTGGCACAGAGGCCGAGGCCCGCAACGCCGATGGCCACGAGCAGGAGCGTTGTCCCGCTGTCAGGCGTGCTGTT
>CAYNLL010000571.1:0-2316 GCA_964398015.1 uncultured Opitutaceae bacterium
CGCCGGTAGAGGCACGGGGCATCGAACTCGACGAGTTGCGAGGCGTGTTCCCGGGTATTTGAGGAAGGACAAGTGAAGAAATGAGACTTCGAGATTTTCCCCCTCGGCTGGTGTCAGGTGGGTACATCCTCCACGCCGGGCTCGAGAAATGGCACGGGGACGAGGCCCGGGCAGAGGCCGTGCACTCGATGGCCGTGTCCGCCTACCCGGTCTTAAAGGGCTTGAGCCCATCGAGTTTCCTGCGCGGCCTCGCCGCAGGCGAGATCGCCACCGGGGCCGTCCTGCTCGCACCCATGGCGCCGGCCTGGCTGGCGGGCACGGCGCTCACCGGATTCTCAGGAGCGCTCCTCGGCCTTTACGCCCGTGTCCCAGGGATGCACAAGCCGGGCAGTATCTGGCCGGACCAAAAAGGCATCGCGATAAGCAAGGACGTCTTCATGTTCGGCATCGGCCTCGGCCTGCTCGCCGATGCCCTCGCCTGTCGACGGGAGGACTGACACAAAAGGTCACCTCACGGGGCGGTCAGAGATCGGTTTTGGAGTACACGTGTTGGGTTAGACGGGTGAGCGCGGCTGTGAGCACTGGCTGGGGCGCCGCTGGGCAGTGAAGGCGCCGCGCCGGGCTGGGCAGGAGGGCGAGGTCGGCCTCAAAGCGCCCACGAGCATCGACGAGCGCCAGTGCCGGATCGCTCGGGCGGACCCTTCTCCCCTCGCTCATGGTGACTTCCAGAAGCGGCCTTGTGCCCGCAGGAGGTGTCTCGTCGGCCAAACCGATTTGGTCGACAAGCCCATCGGCCCGAAAGACTTGTTTGGCTCCGGGGTAGGTCGCTTTGCCCTTGGAGAGCTTGGCTACGGGCCGGCCGTCGTAGGAGACGAGCTTGTAAGAGGCATCGAGGAAGGGAGCGTCGGCCGAGACGCCTAGCCGCGTACCGACACCGACGGCGTCCACTGGTGCCCCGGCGGCCACGAGAGCGGCAATGTCGTTCTCATCGAGGCCGCCGGAGACGAAGATGCGCACATCGGGGTGTCCCGTGGCGTCGAGCACCTCACGCGTCGACCGGGCGAGGTCGGCTAGATCTCCGCTGTCGAGGCGCACGCCCAAACCATCGTGCAAATCCAGTTCCTCGATGACCTCAATCGCATGCGCCACGCCCGAGGTCGTGTCGTAGGTGTCAACGAGGAATATCGCCCGCTGAGGCAGGTCCTGGGCAAAAGCCCGGAAGGCGTCTAGCTCACTCGGGAACGCTTCGACATAGCTGTGGGCCATCGTTCCCGCGGGCCGAAGTCCGTAGCGCTGAGTTGCGGTTACATTGCTGGTGGCCGAGAAGCCAACTAGGGCCGAGAGACGGGCCGCGGCTATGCCGGCTTCAAAGCCCTGGGTACGACGAAAGCCGAACTCGATCAGCTCGACCTGATCGTTGGCCGCCAGCCGGCACCGGGCCGCCTTGGAAGCAAGCGTCGTCTGAAAAGTCATCTGATTGAGAAGCATCGTCTCGACGAGTTGGGCTTCTGGCAGAGGCGCCGTCACCTCGAGGAGCGGCTCGTCCGCGAAGACGATCCTTCCTTCCGGGATGGCCCTGACCTCACCGGTAAAGCGCAGGCCGGCAAAGGCTTCTAGTGTGCGCTCGTCGAACCCCAGGCTGGCGAGGTAGACGAGATCTGCGTCCTCGAAGGAGTAGGCCTCAAGGATGTCGAGGCAGTCCTCGATACCGGCCGCGACCAAGAACCCACGTTCGGGAGGCAGCCTCCGGACTGAAAGACTGAACGTTGCCGGCGCACCCATGCCACGGCGCAAATAGCTTGCAGCCATGTTGAGCTCGTAGAGATCGGTGAGCAACGCCCTGGCCATCTAGTCTCCTCGGTCAAAGAGATCCCGGCGCCGAGCGCGCCTTGGCTGTTCCTTGCGCGACCGTAGCTCTACCAGGTTCAGACCTCTTGGCCCTTGGCCCGGAGATCCTCGGCCAGGCCTGCGTATCCAGCTCCGCTCAGCAGCCTGCGCAAGTCAACTATCTGGGGAACCTCAACGTCTTTGTGTTTGGGACGAGTTAGGAACAGCCTCTCTTCCCCGACTCGAACAAGATACTTCCCGTCGTGTTGCTCCTCCACAGACCCCACAGCTTCGAGCAGGGAGAGCGCCGCCTGCCACTCGATGTTGTGGCCAGCCGGGTGTTGGAGGATCTGCAGCAATGTGTCGCGCTGGTTGTTGTTTAAGTGCCTCGGCTCTGACATGTCTGCTCCCGCGGTTCGGTGGCTCGTGTCGACGAGACTACGGCGGCGACAACTGTCAGCCGACGCCGCCGTGTCGAATCCGGCGCTG
>CAYNLL010000572.1:0-2281 GCA_964398015.1 uncultured Opitutaceae bacterium
ACGCGATCGGCGCCAACCCGCTCCTGGCGCGGGCCTGTGCGCTGTTCCACGACATTGGCAAGGCGGCCAACCCGGCGTACTTCACCGAGAACCAGCGCGACAGCGGCAACCCCCACAACGAGAAGGACCCCGCGGTGTCGGCGGCGATCATCCGCCAGCACGTGGCCGACGGCGTCGAGCTGGCCACGCGCCACAACCTTCCCCGCGCGGTGATCGACGTGATCCGCCAGCACCACGGGACGACGCTGGTCAAGTTCTTCTACGAGCGCGCCCTCGCGCTGTCCCAGTCGCCGTTCCCCGGCGTCGAGCCGCCGTCCGTCCCGGACGCGCCCTTCCGCTACGAGGGCCCCAAGCCCCAGTTCAAGGAGAGCGCCGTCGTCGCGCTGGCCGACGGCGTCGAGGCCGTCACGCGCTCGGTGAGGACCATCACGACCGAGAAGCTCGGCGCGCTGATCGACCGCATGATCTCGGACCGCATGACCGACGGCCAGCTCGACGAGGCCCCGATCACCTTCGAGGACCTCGCCAAGATCAAGAACAGCTTCACCTTCACGCTCCTCAACATGCTCCATTCGAGGGTGGCCTACACGGCGGAGGGGGAGACGCCGACCAAGGCGAAGGCATGAAGGGTGCGGGCCGCCCCGTGGGGGTCGCCGGGCGCCACCCCCGCCTCAGGCTGGACCGCAGGGCGGTGGGGGCGGCGGTCGCTCTCCTTGACCGCCATCGCGCGTCGTTCCGCGGGGGCTGCCCCGCGGGCGAGCTGTCGGTCGCGTTCCTCACCGACGCGGCCCTCTGCGAGCTCCACGGCCGCTTCCTCGGGGACCCCTCGGCGACCGACGTGATCACGTTCGAGGGCGATCGCGCCCACGGCACCGCGGGAGAGGTGTGCGTCTCGGTGGACGCCGCGGTGAGGAGCAAGGGCGGGGCGACGGCGGCCCTGTCCCGCGAGCTCACGCTCTATTTCGTCCACGGATGGCTCCACCTCGCCGGCTACGATGACCGCTCCCCCCCGGCCAAGCGCGCGATGCGCCGCGCGGAGGCGCGCGCCCTGCGGCTCCTCGGCCGGGCCGGGGCCCTGCCCCGCTTCAAGCTGGCGTAAGCGCCCTCCCCGGGTTCGAATGGCGGCGCCGATCCCGAACGCCATGGCCGAACCGGAACCCAAGACATCCCACTACGTCAGCCTGAGGAACGCGTTCCTCTCGGGGGTGATCCTCGTCGCCCCCCTCTGGCTGACGGTGGCCGTGTTCAGCAAGATCATCGACCTGGTCGGCGGCACGTTCAAGCCGGTCTTCTTCGTGTTCGTCCCGGACCGGCTCCGCGACAAGCCGAGCCTGGAGGCCCTCTGGGACATCCTGGCGACGCTCATCGTCATCGCCCTGGTGACCCTCCTCGGCCTGGTCTCGCGCTACTTCCTCGGGAAGTTCCTCTTCAGCATCGGCGACCGCTTCATCCAGACCATCCCGGGCGTCAGCGCCGTCTACAACACGGTGCGCCAGATCGTCAACACGTTCAGCTCCCAGAGCCGCCACATGTTCAACAAGGTGGTGCTCGTGGAGTTCCCGAGGAAGGGATGCTGGACGATCGGGTTCCTCACCAACACCACGCAGGGCGAGGCCCAAGCGAGGACGGGCGAGGAGGTATGGACGGTGTTCGTGCCGACGACGCCCAACCCGACCAGCGGCTTCCTCCTCATCCTGCCCAGGAGCGGCATCGTCGAGCTGGACATGCCCGTCGGCGAGGGGATGAAGATGATCATCTCGGGAGGGGCCGTCGTGCCGCCGTGGCAGACCCTGGACCCGGCTAAGCCCCGCGCGGCGAAGTAGGCCGCGCCCCCCGGTGCCCGGACAGACGCTCACGACAGAGGCGTTCGTGATCGAGAAGCGCCCCCCCGCGGACGCCTTCCAGACCTTCGTGCTCTTCTCGGCCGAGCACGGGAACCTCGTGGCGCTGCAGCGCCTCTCGAGGAAGGCTGCCTCCGCCCGCGCGGCGCTCGATCTCTTCGACGCCGTCTCGGCGATGCTCGAGAGCTCAAACCAGGGGCGCACCTGGTTCGTGAAGGAGGCGCGGATCCTCGCGCGCCACCCGGACATCGGCCGGAGCTACGACGCGCTTCGGTTCGCGTCCGCCCTCGCGGCGGTCGTCGGGCGCAACCCCGTCCACGAGGACAGCCGGGGGAGCGTGGCGCGCCTGCTCGCCACCGCCCTCGCCGCCTTTGGCGCCTCGGACCGGCCCGATATCGTCTACCTGAAGAGCCTCTACCTGTTCGCCAGGGACGAGGGCT
>CAYNLL010000573.1:0-551 GCA_964398015.1 uncultured Opitutaceae bacterium
CCGCGCCGAGCGCCTTGAGCACATCATCCTCAGCCACCAGGGCCGGCTCGAGTGGGGCGCGGCCGTGCTCGCGGCGACGCCCGAGGCGGTCCTCGTCTCGAAGATCGACGAGCTGGACGCGAAGATGGGCATGGTGCAGCGGGCCCTCAGGAACGCGCCCGAGGGCGAGGAGTTCACCGAGCGCATCCTGGGGCTCGAGATGCCCCTCCTGGTGCGGCGCCTTCCGGACTGAGCCCGGGGCGCGTCAGACCTCGCGGAGCCGCGCGCCGAGCGCAATCAGCTTCTCGCGCATCAACACGGGATCCTGCGCCTTCTCGAGCACCTCGTCGGGCGAGACGAGCTCGCGGTTCACCAGGTTCATCAGGTGGGTGTCCATCGTGATCATCCCCAGGTTGGCGCCAGTCTGGATGTCCGAGTTGATGCGGAAGGTCTTGTTCTCGCGGATCAGCGAGGCGATGGAGCTCGTGTTGACCATGATCTCGTAGCCGGCGACGCGCCCCCCGCCGATCTTCTTGCAGATGACCTGCGAGATCACCGCGACCAGCGACGAG
>CAYNLL010000573.1:561-2271 GCA_964398015.1 uncultured Opitutaceae bacterium
CATGTCCTTCATGTTGGCGGGAAACGCGTCCACGATGCGGTCGACCGTCTTGGCGGCGCTGTTGGTGTGGAGGGTGCCGAACACGAGGTGCCCGGTCTCGGCCGCGCTGATCGCCGCCTCGATCGTCTCCAGGTCGCGCATTTCGCCGACGAGGATGATGTCGGGGTCCTGGCGCAGGGCGCGGCGGATCGCCTCCGAGAAGCTGGGCACGTCCACGTGGACCTCGCGCTGCGTCACGACGCAGCGCTTGTGGGGGTGGTAGTACTCAATCGGGTCCTCGATCGTGATGATGTGGCCGTCGCGGTTCTCATTCACGTAGTTGATCATCGAGGCCAGGGTCGTCGACTTGCCCGAGCCGGTCGGCCCGGTGACGAGGATCAGCCCGCGGGGGCGGTAGAGGAGCTCGCGGATCTTGTCCGGCATGCCGATGTCCCGGAGGCCAAACATGCGGTTCGGGATCTGGCGCAGCACCATCCCGTAGTTGCCCTTCGACTTGAGCACGGACACGCGGAAGCGCGCCTTGTCCATGTACGCGAAGCCGAAGTCGGCGCCCCCGTTGAGCTTCGTGCTCTGGATGTGCACGTCCGGTGTGATCGAGAGCATGAGCTTCTCCGTGTCGATCGGCTCGAGCGGGGGCCCGTCGATCGGGGTCATGCTGCCGCTCAGGCGCAGCGTCGGGGGCTGCCCGACCTGGAGGTGGAGGTCGGAGGCGTTTTGCTCGAACACCAGTTCGAGCAGCTCGTTCATCTCGTAGGGCATGGTGGGCCGTGGTGCTGGACCTACTGCCGGCTAAGGCTCAGGAGGAATTCAGCGTTGGATTTGGTCTTCTTCAAGCGCTGAATCAACATTTCCATGGACTCGATGGGGCCCAGGCCCTGCATCGCGCGCCGCAGGCCGTAGATGCGCTGCAGCTCCTCGGGGTGGTAGATGAGTTCCTCCTTGCGCGTGCCGGAGCGGTCAATGTTGATCGCGGGGAAGATCCTGCGCTCGACGAGGCCGCGGTCGAGGTGGAGCTCCATGTTGCCGGTGCCCTTGAACTCCTCGAAGATGATCTCGTCGGCCCGGCTGCCCGTGTCGACCAGCGCCGTGCCGATGATCGTGAGGCTGCCCGCGCCCTCGATGTTGCGCGCGGCGCCGAAGAAGCGCTTCGGCTTCTGGAGGGCGTTGGATTCGAGGCCTCCCGACATGATTTTTCCGGAGCTGGAGGCCAGGGCGTTGTAGGCGCGCGCCAGGCGCGTGATCGAGTCGAGCAGGATGACGACATGCTCCCCCTGCTCGACGAGGCGGCGCGCCTTCTCGCCGACCATCTCGGCGCAGTGGACGTGGCTCTCGGGCGACTCGTCGAACGTCGAGGCGACGACCTCGCCCTTCGTGTGGCGCCTGAAGTCGGTCACCTCCTCGGGCCGCTCGTCGACGAGCAGGCAGATCAGCTTGGCGAACGGGCTGTTCTCGGAGACAGAATTGGCGATGTTCTGCAGCAGTATCGTCTTGCCCGTGCGCGGCGGCGCGACGATGAGGCCGCGCTGGCCGAAGCCGATCGGCGTCAGGATATCCACCGTGCGCATGGACACGTCCTTCTGTATCTCGACGTCCTCCAGCAGGATCCTCTTGAGCGGATAGTACGGAATGAGCTCCTCGAACGGCGTCACCTTCGAGATGTCCTCGGGATCGTGGCCCATTACCTTGTCGATGCGCACCACGGACGGGCAC
>CAYNLL010000574.1:0-2270 GCA_964398015.1 uncultured Opitutaceae bacterium
CCCGGCTCCAGGACCTGACGCGCATGTCGCAGTTCGGCGCCGACATCATCGCGAGCGCCGCGACGCTCGCCGCGGCGCGGGGGCGCTTCAGGGTGCGCCCGCTGGGCGCCGCCCCGGTTCGCGGCCGCGAGGAGCCAGTGGAGATCTTCGCGATCGACGGTGTCGAGGCGGATGCGGCCCCATAGGCGGCGCTCCCCCGTCGAAGAAGGTCTGGCCGTCCCGGCAAAGTGCCGCTTGCATCGGCGCCGCCAAAGATGAAGACGCTCGCTGCACTCCTGACGGCCGCGTTGGTCCCGGCGCTGTGCGCCGGGGCGCGCGCGGACGCGGCCCGTCCCTTTGCCCTCGCCGAGGTCCGGCTCCTCGACGGCCCGTTCAGGAGGGCGATGCTGCTCAACGCGGACTACCTCCTCTCGATCGACCCCGACCGGCTGCTCCACAACACGCGCAAGTACGCCGGCCTGGCCCCGAAGGGCGACCTCTATGGCGGATGGGAGTCGGCCGGGATCGCCGGCCACACCCTCGGCCACTACCTGACCGCGATCTCGCAGCAGTTCGCCGCAACGGGCGACCCCCGCTTCCGCAAGCGCATCGACTACATCGTCGCGGAGATGGCCGAGTGCCAGAGGGCCTACGGCGACGGGTACATCGGGGCGCTGCCCCCCCTGGAGCTCGACACCCTGCGCGGCTTCGGGAGGGGCGTCATCGAGCCGTCGGGCCCGCACACCTTCAGGGGCGGGGCCTGGGTTCCGTGGTACACGCAGCACAAGGTCCTCAACGGGCTCAAGGACGCGTGGATCCTCGGCGGAAACGCTCAGGCGCGGGAGGTGGCCCTGCGGCTGGCCGACTGGGCCGATTCCCTCACGGCCGGTCTCACCCCCGCCCAGCTCCAGACGATGCTGGAGGTGGAGCACGGGGGCATGATGGACGTGCTCGCCGAGCTGTACGGGCTCACCGGGAACCCGCGCTACCTCGCGGCGTCGCGCCGCTTCTACCACCAGGCGGCCCTGGACCCCCTGCTCGCCCGCCGAGACGAGCTCGCGGGCCACCACGCCAACACGCAGATCCCGAAGGTCATCGGCGAGGCGCGCCTCTACGAGGCCGCGGGCGAGACGCGGGGCCGCGCCATCGCCGAGTATTTCTGGGATACCGTCGTCCACCACCACTCGTATGTCATCGGGGGCGACAGCGACGACGAGTACTTCTTCCACGAGGGCTCGACCCCTCACCACGTGGACGCCGCGACCGCGGAGACCTGCAACACGTACAACATGCTCAAGCTCACGGAGCACCTTTTCACCTGGGAGCCGCGCGCCGAGCTCGCCGACTACTATGAGCGCGCGCTCTATAACGACATCCTGGCCTCACAGGACCCCCGGCAGGGGATGTTCACGTACTTCATGTCGCTCGAGCCGGGCCTGTTCAAGACCTACAGCACGCCGTTCGACTCGTTCTGGTGCTGCGTGGGCACGGGGATGGAGAACCACACCAAGTACGGCGCGGCCATCTACTACCACGGCGCCGACTCCGTCTACATCAACCTCTTCATCCCCTCCGAGCTCGCGTGGAAGGAGAAGGGCCTCGTGCTCAGGCAGGAGACCGACTACCCGCGCGAGGGCTCGCTGCGCCTCACGTTCGCGAAGGCCCCCTCCTCGCCCCTTACCCTCCTCGTGCGCTGCCCCGCGTGGGCGGCCGGCCGCGTCCTCTTTGACGTCAACGGCCAGCGCGCCGATGTGGCGGGAACGCCGGGGACCTACGCGGCCCTTGCCAGGAGGTGGAGGGACGGGGACACGGTGGTGGCCACGGTGCCGATGGCCGTGCGCACCGAGGCGATGCCGGGGGCGCCCGGCAGGCTGGCCTTCCTCTACGGCCCCGCGGTCCTGGCCGGCGACCTGGGGCCGGTCGCGGCCAGCGCCACCGTCCCCTACGCGCAGGACAACAGGGCGAACCTGGGCGCCGTCCCCGTGGACGTGCCGGCGCTTGTTCTCGGGGACGCGCCCGCAGCGTCCGCGGTCGTCCGTCCCGACCGGGGCGCCCTCGTGTTCGTGACGAAGGGCCTCGACCATCCGCGCGACGTCACCCTTCGGCCCTTCTGGGAGATCAGCTACGACCGCTACAATGTCTACTGGCAGGTGACGGCGGCGGACCAGTGGAAGTACCGCGACGCGCCCGACGTGGGCAGGCAGTAGGCGTCCGGGTTGACCTGGTCCGCGCGCTGGACCACCCTGCCGCGGCGCCCACCCCCGGTGCCCACCCCCGTCATGAACCCCCTC
>CAYNLL010000575.1:0-2268 GCA_964398015.1 uncultured Opitutaceae bacterium
GTTGCTCGCGGCACAACAACCACAACCCATTCCCGCAGCCCCTGGTGGACAGCAAACTACCTTCGCTCAGGCGCCGGCCGCCCCGTCGGCGCAGGCCGCACCAGCACAACTCCCTCCACCCGACACGCTCCTGGATGGAACTCCCGTAAAGCTGCGCCTGAGTGAGACCATCTCTTCTGCGGACACCAAAGTGGGACAGGAAATCCCTTTTGAAGTCGTTGAAGAGGTCACCGTGAACCAGGTTGCCGTACTTCCGAAGGGAGCCACAGCAATCGCCATCGTGACCGATGCCGAACATAAGAAGAGCATGGGCCGCGCAGGAAAACTGAATATCTCAATAAGCTATGCCCGACTAAAAGACCAGGAGAAAGTCGCATTGCGAGGGACACAGGACAACAAAGGCGGAGGGCACGTCGGTGCAATGACCGGCGCTATGGTAGCCACTGCAATCGTCTTCTTCCCCGCCGCGCCACTGTTTCTCTTTGTCCACGGCAAGGACATTACAATCCCAGCCGGCACAGAGATTACTGCGTTTGTTGAAGGGGACATGCACCTGAACCTGGCAAACTTCGTGCCCCCTCCTCTTCCCGCGACACCGTCGGCAACTCCTGCAGCATCTGCGGTCACCCAGGCCTCAATTGTCATCGACTCCACACCGGCGGCCGCGGACATTGAGATCGACAGCGCCTTTGTCGGCGATACCCCCTCTACGGTCTCCGTTACGTCCGGCAGCCATCAGATAACCGTGAAGAAAAAGGGCTTCAGCGACTGGACGAAGACCCTCAGCGTGACGGGCGGCACGATCCACCTCAATGCCGAAATGAACCAGGCGCCAGGGCAGTAGCCGCCCCTATGGGGCCGTTGTGTGAATCCGCATCGCATCCGGCAGTGCTACCTTAAACTCTGACGGCCCCTATGAACCGACGCACCCGCAGAACCCTTCTCATCGTCGCCGGAGTGATCCTTCTCCTCGCCGTCGCCGTCTTCCTGCGCTCCAAGGCCCCGCCTGAAGCCGCCCGCCTTCTGCCCGAATCCGACGGCATCCTCTACGTCAACATCAAGCCGATGCGCACCTTCTCGCCCAAGAACCTGAAGCCGCCCACCCGCACGCCGGAATTCCAGCAGTTCGTTGACGCCACCGGCATCGACTGGGAGAGCGACCTGGACGAAGTGGCCATCGCGCTGCACCGCATGCCCGACCCCGATGGTCCCAACGGCCCGGTCGCCTACTCCATGGTCCTGGTCGGCAAACTCACCGGAGCAAAGCTCAACAATTGGCTTGATGCCCACGCCACCTCTCGCGAAGTCTACGACGGACACACGATCTACAACATTCCGTCACAGGCGCGAACTGTGCGCGTAACGCAAATCGGCTACGACATGCTCGCCTTGTCAAACACCCCCACGCCCGAGCAGATCCACGCCATTGTCGATCGCCACCGCACCGCCGCGCTGCCATTCTCCGGCTCGTCGCTGCTGGCCCAGCACTACCACGATGTCCCCCTGCTGTCGCTCGCGTGGGGTCTCGGCCAAATCGGGCTACCCTTTTCTGAGAGCGGCGTCATCAGCATCTTCGGCCTCGACTTGCCGATCCAGGCTGACTCCACCATCATCGCCAGCATTCGCTGGACCGGCTCGCTCCACCTGCGCGTTGAGGAGATCGCGCCGACTGAGGAAAAAGCAGCCAGCCAGGCGGCGGCCATCGCTACCCTTGTGACCATGGCTCGCGGGTTTACCGTGTCCCTCGGCAACAACCCTGAAAACAACGGCCTCAAAGAGCTGCTGAAGACCACTGAGGTCACGCAAAAACAAGACCGCGTGCTGATCACGGCATCCCTGCCCTCGAATGCGCTCGCCAGCCTGGCCCAGGACGCAAATCAAGACAAGAATGCGCCGCCGAGCCAGCAGAATTCCCCTCCGGCAACTGCAACCGGCGCCGATGCGTCAAAGTAATCGAGGCAGGTTTTCCCGCTTCTGATCGTTGCCCGCAGGCTGTTCCGCCAGAGCAACTGCATTCTTCAAACCAGCCCCAGGAGAGGTCCCGTGAATCGCACTTTGGTTCGTTCATTGCTGCCCGCTTGCCTCAGCATTTCCGTCTGCATGCTTGCGCTTCCCCCTTGCTTTGCCTCAGCTGCAGAAAGCTCTGAGGCCATTCCTCCCCGGCCCACGGTTCTCACCGGTCAGGCTGCCTTCACTGACGCAGCCCATGAGGCGCCCGGCATCCGCCGCCACCTCACCGTCGCCGATCTGCCCGCTCCCGCGCCCGAC
>CAYNLL010000576.1:0-2266 GCA_964398015.1 uncultured Opitutaceae bacterium
TGGGCGGCCTGACCGGCCTGATTGGGGTGGTGATCGCCCATGTCCGCCTGGGCCTTGTAGGCGCCCCACTGGTAGACGGGCTGGGAAACCGACGCGCCGTAGAAGAACCCCGAGCTGGTGTTCGGCCTCGTGACATTGGTCTCCTGCTCCCTGGTCCCCGCGAGGTTGCCATTCAGGCTCACCGAGGGAAACAGGATGGCATGGTCGGCCATCTTTGTCGCCTCGGCCTGGGCCACGCCGATGCTCGCTGAGATGGTGTTCGGGGAGCGCTCCACCGCGGTCTGCAGGAGCGGCCTCAGTGACGGGATGTAATCCTCGGGAAGCGTGCCCTGTACCGGGGGCGCCTCAGCCCGAAGGGTTGCAACGGCGACCAGGACCAGCGACAGGGTTGCAGGCAGTCTCATTTAATGGAATAGAGTGGTCTTACAGCCCGCGTGAATTCGGAATCGTTGGCAATCACAATTCCCGGTTTGGCCGGAGTTTACTTGAGCCCCATCGGACATCTAAGACACTCTACACGTTCCCTTTAATCGCACTAATGAACCCGGGTGAATCGCTGCCGGTGGGGCAGCACGACCGCGAGATCCAGAGCAACCGCCTGGCCTGGCAGCGCAAGGCCCAGCTGAGGGCCGTGTACAGGGGTTTCCATGAGCGCATTGCCTCCCGGATCGACCGCAAGGTGCCGGGCCAGATCGTCGAACTCGGGTCCGGCATGGGCTCGATCAAGGAGGTCATCCCCGACTGCGTCACGACCGACCTATTCGCCAATCCCTGGCTGGACCGTCAGGAGAACGCCTACCGCCTCAGTTTCGCGGATGGTACCGTCTCAAACCTCATCCTTTTCGACGTCTGGCACCACCTGCGCTACCCGGCCACCGCGCTGGCGGAGTTCCGCAGGGTGCTGGCTCCCGAGGGCCGCGTGATTGTCTTTGACCCCGCGATCAGCATCACGGGGCGGGTCATCTACGGGCTCTTCCACCATGAGCCCGTGGCGATGCGGCTGCCCATCACCTGGGACGCCCCCGAGGGTTTCAAGGCCGGCGACGCGGACTACTTTGCCGCCCAGGGCGCGGCCACGCGGATCTTCTGGCGGTGCACGTCTCCCGAGCGCCTGGCCGCCTGGACCCTCCTGGAGGCGACCCCCCTTCCCTCCTTCGAGTACTTCGCGACCGGGGGCTTCTCAGGCCCCCAGATCGGCGGCCCCGGCCTCTTCCGGCTCTGGCGTGGCCTCGACAAGGCCCTGGCCCGATGGCCGAATCTCTTTGCAGCCCGCCTCCTTGTGGTGCTCAAAAGGAAGCAGTAATGCCGCGGTCCACTTCTGAAATCACGGCCGCGCACCTCGATCGGGTGCGCGCATGGTACGACGGGGCACCCACCGATCTGAAATGGGCCTCCCTGGGCTACCGCGCCATGCTGGCCCATTATTACAACCTCCTGATCCCTGAGGATGCCACGGTACTCGAGGTCGGCTGCGGGTCGGGGGAGCTCTTGAAGCGCCTGCGCGCCAAGCGTAGGGTCGGCACCGACCTCTCCGAGAAGCAGATCGAGGCCGCGCGTCAGCACGCCCCCGACTGCGAATTCCACGTCCAGGCGGGCGAGTCGCTCGAGCTCGGCGAGCGCTTCGACTGCATCATCGTCTCGGACACGCTCAACTTCGCGGCTGACGTCCAGCAGATCTTTGAGCGGCTGCATTCGGTCTCTCACCCCAGGACCCGCCTGATCGTCAACTACCACTCCTCGCTCTGGAGGCCGATCTTCGCCCTCGCGCGCTCCCTGGGCCTGAAGGCCGGGGCGCCGCAGAGCAACTGGCTCACCACCTCCGACGTCCTGAGCCTGATGGAACTGGCCGACTGGAGCGCCCTCACGAGACAGCCGCGGATCCTCTGCCCCGTCCGCGCGCTCGGGATCGGGGACTTTGTCAACCGGTGGATCGCCCCGGTCCTGCCGATTTTCTGCCTCACCGTCTTTGCGGTCGCCAGGTCCGTGCGCTCCAGGGAGACCGGACCCATGACCGTGTCGGTCGTGATTCCGGCAAGGAACGAGGCTGGGAACATCGAGGCCGCCGTCCAGCGCACTCCCGACATGGGCTCGGGCACCGAGCTCATTTTCGTGGAGGGTCATTCGAAGGACAACACCTGGGAGGAGATCCAGCGCGTCGCGGCCAAGTATCCCGGCCGCAGGATCAAGATCCTCCAGCAGACCGGCCGCGGCAAGGGCGACGCGGTCCGCGCCGGCTTCGCGGTCGCCGAGGGCGACCTCTTCATGA